>NZ_JAFNOQ010000010.1:0-101985 GCF_026536145.1 Gilliamella sp. B3464
GAACTTGTAAAGGAAATGCGATAATGCCAGGGCTGGTTAAGGGCTTCATCACTGCTTACCTCTAATACCGATATTGCTGAGCCTAAGGCTTCTATTGTTAATGTGTAACGATTAAGGCTGATTGCACCATTAAGCCCATTACTCACACCTTTACCATATTGAGTAATAAGAGTGGCTATTCCTTTTTCCATATCCATATAATCCTCTCTATCAGATTCAGATCTTATGAATAAAGTTATATTCAAATATATGTTAAATGATTAACATTCTTTAAATTCACAATTATTCAGCATTATTTTCTTATTAAATCAGATGATTATTTTGCTAAATATTTAAAGCATCTGTATTAATTTAAATGTTATAAGCATAAAAAATACACTATATTAGATTACAAAATACCTATTTTTGAGTAATTTGCAATCACTTTGTTTATATTGAATTTTTAATTCAAAAAGCGATATTAAGCTAATTTAATAATATTAACTAATTGGTTAAAAATAAGTTAATCCTGCTGGATAAGTTTTTTTTACAAACACTTTTGTCTAGAATAATTAAATTCTCATATAATTTCATACTTAAACATCTAAATTTAGTTAAACTTATTTACAAAAATAACAATTATCATTGATATTAATTATATAATTTTTTTTGAGAATAAAAGCCATATACTTAATCATTACCTTAATAATCAACAAGCTACAAATCAATTATTAGCTTCATTAATAACTCTGATAGACCTTATTAAAAGATTGACTTATAAGTAATATTTATTTGACCAAAATACCTTTTTTCTTTAATTTCTTAGCCATTATGGGATTAATGCCTATACCTTCACAAAATATAAAAGCGATGATTTAGAGGCAATGATATGTTATATAACCAGCATCATGAAAAAGATAACTGCGGATTTGGTTTGATAGCCCATATTGAAGGGCAACCAAGTCACAAGGTGGTGCGTACAGCAATTCACGGATTGGCAAGAATGCAGCACCGTGGTGCCATTTTATCTGATGGTAAAACGGGCGATGGCTGTGGGCTTTTAATGCAAAAACCCGATCGATTTTTTAGGCTAGTAGCTGAAGATGCCGGATGGCGTTTAGCAACAAATTATGCTGTAGGCATGCTATTTTTAAGCCAAGATGAAGCCGAAGCCCAAGCTAGTCGTGAAATTGTTGAAGAAGAGTTAGCGGATGAAACTTTATCAATTTTAGGTTGGCGCGAAGTACCAATTGATAAAAGTGTGTTGGGTGAAATCGCCCTGTCATCACTACCAAGAATTGAACAAGTCTTTGTTAATGCGCCTGCGGGTTGGACAAAAATTGATTTAGAGCGTCGTTTATATATGGTTAGGCGTCGCATAGAAAAACGTGTGCAAGATGATACGTTTTATGTCTGTAGTTTTTCAAATCAGGTCAATATCTATAAAGGTCTTTGCATGCCCAAAGATTTACCTCGATTCTATTTAGATTTGGCAGATATTCGTATGGAAACAGCAATCTGTTTATTCCATCAACGTTTTTCAACCAATACTGTACCACGTTGGCCACTTGCCCAGCCATTTAGACATTTAGCCCACAATGGTGAAATTAATACTATTGAGGGCAATCGCCAATGGGCCAAAGCGCGATCTTATAAATTTAAAACCCCGCTTATACCTGACTTACAAAATGCCGCGCCATTTGTGAATGTAACGGGTTCAGATTCAAGTTCACTTGATAATATGCTTGAATTATTCCTTGTTGGTGGGATGGATATAGTGCGTGCAATGCGTTTACTTGTTCCGCCAGCATGGCAAAACAATCCAGATATGAATGAAGATCTGCGTGCCTTTTTTGATTTTAACTCTATGCATATGGAACCATGGGATGGTCCAGCAGGCATTGTTATGTCGGATGGTCGTTATGCTGCTTGTAACTTAGATCGTAACGGTCTACGCCCTGCTCGTTATGTTATTACCACAGACAAACTCATTACCTGCGCATCGGAAATCGGTATTTGGGATTACCAACCGGATGAAGTGGTAACTAAAGGGCGCGTTGGTCCGGGCGAATTACTGGTGATTGATACCGAAGAAGGTCGCATTTTACAATCGTCCGAAACCGATAACGATTTACAAAAACGTCACCCATACAAAGAGTGGATGGCTAAGAATGTAAAACGTCTGATTCCAGTTGAAGATCTTCCTGATGATGATATCGGCTCTCGTGATTATGATGATACATTACTGGCGACTTACCAAAAACAATTTGGTTATAGCAATGAAGAACTTGATCAATGCATTCGCGTTTTAGGTGAAAATGGTCAAGAAGCAACAGGCTCTATGGGCGATGATACGCCATTTGCAGTATTATCAAGCCGTCCTCGCTTAATTTATGATTACTTCCGACAAAAATTTGCGCAAGTAACCAATCCACCTATCGATCCATTGCGTGAAGCGCACGTTATGTCACTTTCTACCAGTATTGGCCGTGAAATGAATGTGTTTGCCGAAGCGGAAGGACAAGCGCATCGTGTGGCATTTAAATATCCAGTTTTAGTGTATTCAGATTTTCAGCAGTTAACGACGTTAGAGTCAAAATACTATAAATCAGAAACGCTTGATATTACCTATGAAATTGACGGTAGCTTACGTGATGCAATTGAACAGCTTTGTGGTGATGCTGAAGCCAAAGTAAAAAATGGCACAGTATTGCTGATTCTATCAGATAAAAATATTGCAGCCGATCGCCTACCCATTCCTGCGCCAATGGCTGTTGGTGCCGTGCAACAACGTTTAGTTGAGAAAAATTTACGTTGCGATGCCAATATTATTGTTGAAACTGCAAGCTGTCGAGATCCACATCAGTTTGCTGTCTTACTAGGCTTTGGCGCAACTGCAATCTATCCATATTTAGCGTATGAAACTTTAGCGCAAATGGTTGATAAAGGTACGATTAATAAAACTTACCGTGAAGCCATACTTAATTATCGTAACGGGATTAATAAAGGTTTATATAAAATCATGTCCAAGATGGGCATTTCGACAGTCGCCTCTTACCGTTGCTCTAAACTGTTTGAAGCAGTTGGCTTACATAAGGATGTGGTAGAACTCTGTTTCCAAGGTGTCACAAGCCGAATTAGTGGTGCTAATTTTGATGATTTTGCTCAAGACCAATTCAACCTATCCAAAAAAGCGTGGTTACGTCGTAAACCATTAGAACAAGGTGGATTACTCAAATTTGTACATGGTGGCGAATACCACGCTTATAATCCAGATGTGGTGCAATCATTACAAAAAGCTGTAAATAATGGCAGTTATGAAGAGTATAAGCGTTATGCCGATATCGTTAATAATCGACCTGTTGCTACATTACGTGATTTATTAAAACTTAACCCACCAGAAAGTGGGGCTATTGCACTTAATGAAGTCGAACCTGAAGAGGCTTTATTTAAACGTTTTGATTCCGCTGCGATGTCAATTGGCGCGTTAAGTCCTGAAGCGCATGAATCTCTTGCAACCGCAATGAATACGTTAGGTGGTTTTTCAAACTCTGGGGAAGGCGGCGAAGATCCTGCTCGTTATAACAGTATAAAAGTATCACGCATCAAACAAGTGGCTTCTGGTCGCTTTGGCGTTACACCAGGTTATTTAATGAGTGCGGATGTGATCCAAATTAAAGTGGCACAAGGCGCAAAACCGGGTGAAGGTGGGCAATTGCCGGGTGATAAAGTCACCCCTTATATTGCTAAACTGCGTTTTTCAGTCCCTGGGGTAACATTAATTTCACCACCTCCTCACCACGATATTTATTCAATTGAAGATTTGGCACAACTTATTTTTGACCTGAAACAGATCAATCCAACAGCGATGATTTCAGTTAAATTAGTTTCGGAACCGGGTGTTGGAACAATTGCAACAGGGGTTGCTAAAGCTTATGCCGATTTAATCACGATTTCCGGTTACGATGGTGGTACCGGAGCCAGCCCATTAACATCTGTTAAATATGCCGGCTCACCATGGGAATTAGGTCTGGTTGAAACGCAACAATCGCTTGTTGCTAATGGTTTACGTCACAAAATACGCCTACAAGTTGACGGCGGCCTTAAAACGGGTGTTGATATTGTAAAAGCCGCTATTTTAGGGGCGGAAAGTTTTGGCTTTGGAACGGGGCCAATGGTTGCCTTAGGCTGTAAATATTTACGTATTTGCCATCTTAATAATTGTGCAACCGGCGTTGCGACTCAAGACGAGAAATTACGAAGTGAGCACTATCATGGATTACCTGAAAAAGCGATGAATTATTTCCGCTTCATTGCTCGTGATACGCGTGAAGTTATGGCTGAACTAGGTGTTAGTCGCATCATCGACTTAATTGGTCGTACTGATTTGCTGTTAGAACTCGATGGCATAACAGCTAAACAACAAAAACTTGATTTATCAGGATTACTTAAAACAGCCACACCGCTTGAAGGTAAACCGGTATATTGTATTGAGGATAATAAACCGTTTGACAAAGGGCTACTTAATAAAGCGATCATCACCCAAGCACAAGAAGCGGTGGATAATCGTCAAAGCAAAAGTTTCTATTTTGAAATTCAAAATACCGATCGTTCAGTTGGAGCAAGTTTATCCGGCTATATTGCTAAAAAATATGGCGATCAAGGTTTAGTGACCGATCCTATCAACCTTAACTTTAATGGTACAGCCGGTCAAAGCTTTGGAGTATGGAATGCCGGTGGTGTGGATTTAACCCTTACAGGTGATGCTAATGACTATGTTGGTAAAGGCATGGCGGGCGGACGTATAGTCATTCGCCCCCCACAAGGTTCGGCATTTTTAAGCCATGAAGCAACCATTGCCGGTAATACCTGTTTATATGGTGCAACTGGCGGTAAATTATTTGCCGCAGGTCGTGCCGGTGAACGTTTTGCCGTACGTAATTCTGGTGCTATCAGTGTTGTTGAAGGCATCGGTGATAATGGCTGTGAATATATGACAGGCGGGATTGTTTGCGTACTTGGTAAAACTGGGGTTAACTTTGGTGCTGGTATGACTGGTGGATTTGCCTATATTTTAGATGCTGACGGTGATTTTCATAAACGTATCAATAAAGAGTTAGTCGAAATGCTAAATGTTGCTGATTATTCAATACATGAAGAGCACTTACGAGGCTTAATCATGGAGCATGCTCAACTTACTCACTCATCACGCGCTGAAGAAATTTTAGCTAATTGGCAAGATTTTGCTAAACAATTTGTTTTAGTTAAACCTAAATCGAGCGATGTAAAAGCGCTGCTTGGTCATCGTAGTCGTTCATCAGCAGAACTACGCGTTCAAGCACAGTAAGGAGAGCACGAAAATGAGTCAAAATGTTTATCAGTTTATCGATTTACAACGTGTCGATCCGCCAAAAAAACCGTTGAATATTCGTAAAATAGAATTTGTTGAAATTTACGAAGGATTTTCCCCTGCGCAATCCCAAGCCCAAGCCGATCGCTGTTTGGCTTGTGGTAACCCATATTGTGAATGGCGTTGCCCTGTGCATAACTATATTCCGAATTGGCTAAAATTAGTTAACGAAGGTAAAATTTTAGAGGCAGTTGAACTCTCTCATCAAACTAATAGTTTACCGGAAGTTTGTGGCCGTGTTTGCCCTCAAGATCGACTTTGTGAAGGATCATGCACCTTAAACGCAGAGTTTGGCGCTGTTACTATCGGTAATATTGAACGCTATATTACCGATGAAGCCTTTAAAATGGGCTGGAAACCTAACTTAACTAATGTTGAAAAAACCGGATTAAAAGTCGCCATTATTGGTGCGGGTCCTGCAGGACTTGCTTGCGCTGATGTTTTAGTACGTAATGGTGTAACACCGGTAGTTTTTGATCGTCATCCTGAAATTGGTGGGCTATTAACCTTTGGTATTCCTGCATTTAAATTGGATAAGGAAGTATTAATTAACCGTCGTAAAATTTTTACCGAGATGGGAGTTGAGTTTCGTCTAAATACCGAAGTAGGAAAAACAGTTCAATTATCTGAGTTACTTAATGAGTTTGATGCTGTTTTTATTGGAACAGGTACCTATCAATCAATGCGCGCAGGACTTGAAAATGAAGATGCTAACGGCGTTTATGATGCGTTACCATTTTTGATCGCCAATACTAAGCACATAATGCATCATGAACAAACTAAAGATACCCCATACATCGACATGAAAAATAAGCGTGTAGTTGTATTAGGTGGGGGAGATACAGCGATGGACTGTGTCCGCACTTCAATTCGCCAAGGTGCAACTAACGTGACTTGTGCCTATCGTCGGGATGAAGCCAATATGCCGGGTTCTAAACGCGAAGTTAAAAACGCCAAAGAGGAAGGGGTACAATTTCAATTTAATGTACAACCATTAAGTATAGAAATTAGCAATACCGGACACGTTACCGGCGTGAAAATGGTCAGGACTGAATTAGGTGAACCAGATGCTAAAGGCCGCCGCTCACCGGTTATTATTGAAGGTTCAGAATTTGTTCTTCCTGCTGATGCTGTAATTATGGCATTTGGCTTTAAACCCCATGCTATGCCATGGCTAGCCGAACATGGTGTTGATTTTGATGATAAAGGACGGATTATCGCTCCAGAAATGAAAGGTTATCAAACAACCAATGCCAAAATCTTTGCTGGCGGCGATGCAGTACGAGGCTCTGACTTAGTCGTCACTGCCATTAGCGAAGGACGCAAAGCAGCAGAAGGAATTTTAGATTATTTAGAAGTGTGATTGCGTTTTTAGATTAAATCCAAAGATTACCCCCACTTACGCAATGTTAAGTGGGGTTATTTTTTAGCAAAATCTTTAATTATCGGTGTAATCGATAAGGTTCATCCATCGTGACAAAACTGTGTTCTTTTAACGCTGCATTTATCCAATCTTGAATACCTTTAGTATAACAAATCGTTTCAATGTAATTAGCTAAAGTTGAGCTTGTCTGAATATGATAATTTTTTAATCTTAAGCATAAAGGTGCATAAAATCCATCAGCTATACTAAAATCACCAAATAAATAGCGATCATTTGATTTGTTAGAAGATAAAAAAGACGTTAATAAATCATCTAAGAACAAAAGCTCTTTTTTAACTTCGGGGTGATCACGTAAAATTATCTGCCCAACTTCTGGCAATTCAGCCTCGATATTCATGGGTAAATAATTTCGAATCGCTTGAAATCCCGAATGCATTTTTGCAACTAAGCTACGAGCCATTGCCCTACGTTTTATATCCGTTGGCCATAGTGCTAAATTGCGATGCTGTTCAGCTAAGTATTCACAAATCGCTAAAGAATCAGTAATGACAAGATCGTTATCAACAAGTATCGGAACAGTTCCAAATTTTGAAATGGATGATATCGTAGTTTTAAATATAGAATCTTCATCAAAACTATCAAATTTAACCAATTTTTCAGCAAAGGGAATATCAAAGTATTTCATCACCACCCAAGGCCGCATAGACCACGTAGAGTAGTTTTTATTGCCGATATAAAGTGTGTAATTCATTTTCAGCCATCCTTGGAATAAAGATTAAGTTTAGCTTTAGGCGCTAATCTTACTTAACCTTTTCATTAAGAATCTTAAACAATACACTTTATGAAGTTATAAATAAACCACATGCGTGCCTTTTTCAGGTTGGAAAGTCGCTTTACCAAACTCATCAAGAAAATAAGCAATATGATCAGTTTTATCACCCAATAAACGCCCTTTCACTTTATTCCAGGTCATTAGCACAATCATTGCATCGGGTTCACAGCAAATCAGCATAGGTTGTTCAAACTCTTCATTATAATAAAACTCGCCACCATATATTTTATGTGCGGTGAGTAATAGATAGCATCCATACTCTTGAGCAATCATATTTAATTGTTCTTCAGGAATACTAAAGTTTTTTTCGGCAATTTCACTGATAATCATTTCTACAACAGTGATGCTCTTTTCAGAGTAATCAAGCTGATTAATGCTCCATGTTGGACTATGTAATATCGCATTTTGTGCCCATGCTTCTATTTCTTGATACAGTTCGTTTTTTTGTTCAGTCATTTTTATTTACTTCGCTATTTGATTTTTCTAATTGCTTAACACTTTGCCACGCGTCTTCCATTTGTTCAAGTGTTGCATCAACTAAAGCCAGATTTTTTTGTTTTAATAGTGATTCCACTTGTTTAAATCGACGAACAAACTTGTTATTTGCTTTTTGCGCGCAAAGTTCCGATTTAACTTTCAAATGACGTGCTAAATTAACCGTTGCAAAAATCAAATCGCCTAATTCTTCTTCAATTTTTTCTTGTTCAAGTGTTGATTTATTTAGCTCTTGCTCGACTTCAATTAGCTCTTCTTTTACTTTATCTAAGACAGGCTGCAACGCTAACCAATCAAAACCAACAGATGCACAGCGTTTTTGGATTTTCTCAGCTCTCATCAAAGCAGGAAGAGAATTAGGAATATCATCGAGTATCGAGAACTGTGCTCGCTCATTACGCTCTTGTTGTTTGAGCTGCTCCCAATTGGGTTTTGCAGCAGAATTATCTGAAAAGATATGTGGATGACGACGGACTAATTTATCAGCAACCGCATTGCAAATATCATCAAAATTAAACGCCTTTTGTTCGTCAGCCAAATCAGCATAAAAAACAATTTGAAATAACAGATCGCCTAATTCATTTTTCAGTTCTTGCATATCTTGTTGATCGATAGCCTCTAAAACTTCGTAAGTTTCTTCTAAAGTATAAGGCTTTAATGAGGTAAAAGTCTGTACGCGATCCCATTCACAACCATTAATCGGATCACGAAGTTGCTTTGTAATAGCTTGTAGACGCTTTAATCCATTCACGGTAGATATCTCAATTAAATTGATCTAAGCGCATATTGTAATATATTCACAATAAAACAGTTATTTTTTTAATATTACTAGCCTATTACTACTCAAAATATTCATAATAAATTCAAGCACAATTACACTAAAAAAAATTTAACAAGCAAAAAAAAATCCAAATAAGACAAACAAAAACAGATAAACAACAAATAAAGTAAATTTCAGTATATAATGTCGGTATGATAAATCAATTACATTAATAAAAATGAATAACTTACGTGAACTTACATTAAGAGGCACTATTCTAGGTGCCTTTATAACGATTATTTTTACTGCATCTAATGTCTATTTAGGTTTAAAAGTTGGATTAACATTTTCTTCTGCTATTCCAGCAGCCGTTATTTCTATGGCAATATTGAGGCTTTTTTCTGGCTCAACCATTTTAGAAAATAATATGGTGCAAACCCAAGCATCAGCAGCGGGTACCCTGTCTTCAATTATCTTTGTGTTACCGGGATTATTAATGATTGGTTACTGGCAAGGTTTTCCGTTTTTACAAACCTTTGCCATATGTGCTGCAGGAGGGATGTTGGGCGTATTATTTTCAATCCCATTGCGTCATGTTATGGTAGTAAAAAGCACACTACCTTATCCCGAAGGAATCGCCGCTGCGGAAATTTTAAAAGCTGGCTCAAAATCAGGGGATAACGATACCAATGAAGGGCTGAAAGATATTTTAGTCGGTGGGGTCATCGCTTCTGTAGTCAGCGTTTGTACCAATGGTTTTCGATTACTATCTGAAAGTATCTCTTATTGGTTTACCGGTGGTAAATCAATCTTTCAATTACCAATGGGTTTTTCGTTAGCTTTACTTAGCGCAGGTTATTTGATTGGTATTATTTCGGGTATTGCTGTGTTAGTTGGGACAATTATTGGTTGGGGATTTGGTATTCCTATTTTAAGTCTTATAACCGATTATGATACTAATGAGCCTTTATCTAAAATTGCTATGGGACTTTGGGCAAAAGACATTCGCTACATTGGTGCGGGTACAATTGCAATTGCTGCAATATGGACATTATTAACATTAATCAAACCAGTTATTGAAGGCTTAAAAATATCATTCAGCACTTTACGTTCTGATGTTTCAGCGAATGATATCGCCGAAACAGATCGCGATCTCTCGCCTAAATCAATCTTTTTGATAATGGGTGGGATACTAATTATCTTAATCGTGACTTTTTATTCATTTATTTCTGGCAGTGGGTTATCAACAGGCGTTGCATGGGCATTAGTATTTTGTGCAGTGCTATTTGCTTTTATTATGGGCTTTTTAGTTGCTGCCGCTTGTGGTTACATGGCTGGACTAGTTGGCTCGTCCGCAAGTCCAATATCAGGCATTGCCATTGTCGCAGCTATTGTAATTTCGCTTATCTTATTAGGTTTAGGTGAAGCCAATGGTATGTTAGCTTCCGTTGAAGGATCCAATTTTGCGACTGCGTTAGCACTATTTACTACCAGTTCAGTTTTAGCCGTTGCTTGTATTTCTAATGATAATTTACAAGATCTTAAAACAGGCTATCTTGTTAAAGCGACCCCTTGGAAACAACAGGTTGCTTTACTCATTGGTTGTGTGGTTGGTGCTATTGTTATCGCACCTATTCTTGAGATTCTCTATAACGCATATGGTTTTACTGGGGCATTACCACGAGCAGATATGGATCAGTCACAAGTGTTAGCTGCGCCGCAAGCAACCTTAATAACAACTATCGCCAAAGGAATATTCTCTCATCAACTTGATTGGACTATGATTATAATCGGTTTGGCGGTTGGTACAATGATTATCATCATTGATTTAATTTTAGCAAAATCAAAATGTCGCTTCCGTTTACCTGCACTAGCGGTGGGCTTAGGTATCTATTTACCGCCCACCATTACTATGCCAATCTTCGTGGGCACCATACTATCGTGGTTAATTAAGCGTAGCGCTTATGCTAAAGCAAAAAAACAAAATTTAGATCCTCAAGCGCAATATAAAAAAGTTGATCGTAAAGCGGCGTTAATTGCTTCGGGATTAATTGTGGGTGAAAGTTTAGTTGGTGTGTTATTAGCGGTAGTGATTGTTATCAGTATTGCCAGTGGCGGTAGTGATGCACCACTGGCTATATCGGCTGACTTAGGTACATTACCACAATATTTGGGATTAGCGGTATTTGTGGCGATCTGTTTGTACTTTATTCGTCGATCGTTAACAGCAATCAAACAATCATAATAGAACTAAATAACGTTAAGCCCTTTAGCAATCATAAAGGGCTTTCATTTATCTGAAAGCCTTACCTACCTATCCCTCACATTGATATTGCAATCAATGATTTTCATGGTTATATCAACAATTTGTTGTGCAATTTTAGGCGTTAGATTATAAGGACTCATTACCATCTTGGTCATCCTATTTTGATTTTACTTGAACTTCAATTTTTGCTAGGATAGCGCATTTTATTTTGAATAATAGATCACAATATCATGATTATTTTTGATTCCATCCAAATTCGCCGAGGTGTTAATCTACTATTAGATAATGCTTCCGCTACTATTAATCCTAAACAAAAAGTGGGATTAGTTGGTAAGAATGGTTGTGGAAAATCCACCTTATTTTCGCTAATCAAAGGTGAAATTCAAGCAGATGGTGGTAGCTTGAGCATTCCTGCACAATGGCAACTTGCTTGGGTTAATCAAGAAACACCCGCTTTAGATGTGCCTGCTATTGAGTATGCTATTGATGGGGATCGAGAGTATCGCCAATTAGAACAGAAATTAGCCATTGCTAATCAAGAAAATAATGGTGAACAAATTGCAATTATTCATGAAAAACTCGATACCATTGATGCTTGGTCAATACAGGCAAGAGCTGCAACACTATTACATGGTTTAGGATTTTCTAACGAACAACTTCTGTTACCGGTTAAATCCTATTCGGGCGGTTGGCGAATGCGACTAAATTTGGCACAAGCGTTAATGTGTCGTTCTGATTTACTGCTACTGGACGAACCGACCAATCACCTTGATTTAGATGCTGTAATTTGGCTTGAAAAGTGGTTAAGTAATTATCAAGGTACACTAATTTTAATCTCACATGACCGCGATTTTTTAGATCCGCTAGTGAATAAAATTATTCACATCGAACAAAAGAAATTATTTGAATACACAGGCAATTATTCCTCATTTGAAACACAGCGCTCAGAAAAACTGGCACAACAACAATCATTATACGAAAGCCAACAACAGAAAGTCGCTCATTTGCAAAGTTATATCGACCGTTTTAGAGCTAAAGCAACCAAAGCGAAACAAGCGCAAAGTCGAATTAAAATGCTAGAAAAAATGGAACTGATAGCACCGGCTCATGTGGATAATCCTTTCCATTTTAATTTTAAACCTTCTGAATTTTTACCAAGTCCATTATTGATGATGGATAAAGTGGTTGCCGGCTATGGAGATAAAATTGTCCTTGAAAAAATTAAATTGAATCTTGTGCCAGGCTCAAGAATTGGTTTATTAGGACGCAATGGAGCGGGTAAGTCGACCTTAATTAAATTATTAGCGGGCGAACTACAACCTAAAGAAGGCCATATTAATTTAGCCAAAGGTGTTCAATTAGGCTATTTTGCTCAGCATCAGTTAGAGTATTTGCGTGGTGAAGAATCGCCACTTTGGCATCTAACCAAACTTGCTGATCCTAAAATAACAGAACAAGAACTGCGTAACTATTTAGGTGGTTTTGATTTTCATGGTGATAAAGTCAATGAACCTGTAAAAACATTTTCAGGCGGTGAAAAAGCGCGATTAGTGTTAGCATTAATTGTTTGGCAAAAACCCAATTTATTGTTACTTGATGAACCCACTAACCATTTAGATTTAGATATGCGTCAGGCACTAACCGAGGCCCTTATTGATTTTGAAGGAGCTTTAGTTGTTGTATCACATGATCGTCATCTATTACGTTCAACAACTGATGAGTTTTATTTAGTCCACAATCATAAAGTCGAACCATTTAATGGCGATCTTGATGACTACCAAAAATGGCTTGCTGAAGAACAGAAAGCTGAAAATCAGTCTGAACCCGATCAAGATACGGCTAAAAAAGATAGTGTTCAAAATATTTCTTCGCAAGAGCGCAAAGAACAAAAACGTCGTGAAGCGGAATTAAGATCACAAATGCAGCCAATAAAAAAATTGTTGCAAAAAGAAGAGCAAGTTCTTGAACACCTGACAAAACAATTAAAAGCGATTGAAGAACAATTAGCTGATCCAACTATTTACGAAACAGAAAATAAATCACAATTAACCGAATTATTACTTAAACAGAGCCAACTTAAAGGTGATCAAGAAGAATCAGAGATGAAATGGTTAGATTTACAGCAGCAACTAGAAGATTTTAACTGTGAGGTTTAATATTGTTTTTCGACCTTTTATTTTTGCTAATTAACATATAGCCATAATAATCTTTACTAAAGAGCAACATTGAAACGCATTTTATTGTAAATGGCTAATTTTGAATATTGTAATAAAAGCAACCTCGCACACAAATATATCCTTGTTTGGTCGCTGTTGACTAAAGCAACCAATACAAAAGCAAATGATGTAAAAGATAAAATAAGATCGCCTTATGAAAGGTAGTCTTATACTTTATCCTTAGTAAAAATAGAAATAGTTAAACAAATCAAATTGTATTGCTAAAAATAATTTATTGAATTTGTCTTGGCAATTTACTCATCTAATACCAACATTCCTTTTCGATGAATTTTTAGATAAAATTCATCGCCGTCTTTTGGCTTTAAATTAAATGGAATTAACTTTTAAAAGTAAGATTTGATCATGCCAGTTAACTGAAATCTCATACTGAGCCACCCTGCACACTATATTTTCGGCATGATATTTTTGGCAATCTTCAGCTTTTTTGGTCATCAACTCAATAGTTTCTAGTCAATACCAACAATACACTGTGTTGATTTAAGTTTGATTTGATCTTGGCATTTCAGTTTTTAATCTAAAATTGAAATATAATCATAGTGATAATGTGCTAAGAAAATATTAGCACACCCATAAAAATTAGTTTTTGATAAACCTAAATAGTTGGTAGCAAATTCCGTAACATCCCATCATCGGCATAACACAAGTCTAACAACAACAGTCAGGGTAATAATTGATAATAAAAAGTTCGACCTATAACCATTATATGCTTAGCATATTCTAGCACTATGCGGTGCACAAATTACCCCCAAATGCCGCATTAACTCCAACAGCAATACCTAATAAAATTGCGTTAAAAATAACTCGAATAAATAGATCGTTGATAAAATATTAATAAATTGAAACGGTATAAATTTTTCTGTCCATGAACATCGTCAAAATATAGCCGAAGTTGGGTATACGGCACATACTACTATGGTAATTGTTATTATTGTTTTAATGACAAAGCAATCACCTTCCATACTTTTAAGGCCAGCAAACTTATGCATCATCATCATTTCAAACCAAAAAATATTATTGCATAGCCTATACGAGGATAACAAACCATAAGATGGTTACAGTCAATACCATACAAAATAATGTATAAATAGCATCAAAATGAAAGATTTGATTTAAAACATAAAGTTAATTACACCATTATGAGCTATAAAAATATTTTTAAGCGAAGATACTTAATGAGAAGAGTAGCTAGTAGAAATATACTAATGAAGTAAAAATAGACAAAAAACTAAAACGCAATACAAATCATGTCTGTCGGTGATGAACAAATTCACCTTTATGTTTATCCTATCATTTTATCGAAAGGATAAAACGTTGACGTGGATCCAAACAAGGCTATCTACGTCATTACATTTAAATAGCGAATAAAAAATAGTAATTGTTATTTTTAAGGCAGATTTTTTGCATAAAAAAAAATCACAGAATAATTTCTGTGATTTTTGTTGTCATTGAATTAAAAATATTCAAATAAATTAGCTTTTTTCTACTTGGCTAAAATCAAGCTCAACAGGTGTTGAACGACCAAAAATAGAAACTGAAACTTTTAGGCGACTTTTTTCGTAATCAACTTCTTCAACCACACCATTAAAGTCAGCAAATGGTCCTTCATTAACACGCACAAGCTCACCCGGTTCAAACAACGTTTTAGGACGAGGTTTGTCACCGACTTGTTGTAAGCGGTTCATAATTGCATCAACTTCACGTTGACTGATCGGTGCTGGTCTATCCGATGTACCACCAATAAAGCCCATTGTTCTTGGTACACTTTTGACCAAATGCCAAGTCGCATCGTTCATTATCATTTCAACTAGTACGTAACCTGGGAAGAATTTACGTTCACTTTTACGGCGTTGACCACTTTTCATCTCAACGACTTCTTCTGTAGGAACTAATACTTCGCCAAATGCGTCTTCCATATTATGTAATTTGATATATTCACGTAATGATTGTGCAACACGCGCTTCATAACCTGAGTAAGCTTGAATGACATACCAACGTTTTTGTTGTGCTTCGCTCATATTAACGTCCTATTGATGTTAAATAAAAGACTATTGAACGGAATAAAGAATCCATTCCCCAAAGTGCTAAGCCGACAATCACAGTAATTGCAGCAATGAGTAAAGTTGTTTGTACGGTCTCTTTACGTGTTGGCCAAACTACCTTTCTTAGCTCTTTTCTAGATTCTTGTAAAAACACATAAAATGCCTTACCTTTATTTGTTGTAAAGGCAATAAATAAAGTTAACAACGAAATTACAACAACCGCAATAATTCGCACGATAGTATTTGGTTGATATATATCATTAGGTCCAGCAAAATAGAAATTCCCCCAGACAATAAACGCAATCAGTACTAGAACTAAACCCCATTTGAATTTGTCTAGATTCGTGTTTGTATCTTGACTCTCGTTACTTACTAGCATATAAAACCTATGATTATGTTATTTATAATAATATCTATTTTCCAAAATGCTCTTTAAAGAAAAACATTTTGCTAAACAGACTAGATAAGAAAGGGTATCAAACGACACCCTTCTTATTGTCGCTAGTGTATAAAATTATTTAATAACTTTAGCAACAACACCCGCACCAACAGTACGACCACCTTCACGAATCGCAAAACGTAAACCTTCTGCCATCGCAATTGGGTGAATTAATGATACTGTCATTTTGATATTATCGCCTGGCATTACCATTTCTACACCTTCTGGTAACTCGATAGTACCTGTTACGTCAGTTGTACGGAAGTAGAACTGTGGACGGTAACCTTTGAAGAATGGAGTATGACGTCCGCCTTCTTCTTTACTTAAAATATAAACTTCTGATTCAAAGTCTGTATGTGGTGTGATTGAACCTGGTTTAGCTAATACTTGACCACGTTCGATTTCTTCACGTTTAGTACCACGTAGTAATACACCTACGTTTTCACCTGCTCGACCTTCGTCAAGTAATTTACGGAACATTTCAACACCAGTACAAGTTGTTTTTGTAGTCGGTTTGATACCAACGATTTCAACTTCTTCACCTACTTTGATTACACCGCGCTCTACACGACCTGTTACTACTGTACCACGTCCTGAAATTGAGAATACGTCTTCAATTGGTAATAGGAATGGTTTGTCGATATCACGCTCTGGCTCTGGAATGTAGCTGTCTAACGCTTCAGCTAATTCAACAATTTTGTCTTCCCATGCTGCATCGCCTTCTAACGCTTTTAACGCTGAACCACGAATAACTGGTGTGTCATCACCTGGGAAATCGTATTGAGATAGAAGTTCACGTACTTCCATTTCAACTAATTCTAATAATTCTTCATCATCAACCATATCACATTTGTTTAAGAATACGATGATGTAAGGAACACCTACTTGACGTCCTAATAGAATGTGCTCACGAGTTTGTGGCATAGGACCATCAGTTGCTGCTACTACTAGGATAGCGCCGTCCATTTGTGCCGCACCAGTGATCATGTTTTTAACATAGTCAGCATGGCCCGGACAGTCTACGTGTGCGTAGTGACGAGTTGGTGTATCGTATTCAACGTGTGAAGTATTGATGGTAATACCACGTGCTTTTTCTTCTGGTGCGTTATCGATTTGATCGAATGCACGAGCTTGACCGCCGTATTTTTTAGCAAGTACAGACGTAATTGCAGCAGTTAAAGTTGTTTTACCATGGTCAACGTGGCCGATTGTACCAACGTTAACGTGGGGTTTTGTACGTTCAAATTTTTCTTTAGACATTTATCGTCCCTCAAATGTAATACAAATCGGTGGTGAATCACCACATTAACCAAGTATCATATTTAATATCAATATAATACTAACTTAAAATTAGCTCTGAATGATAACAGATAAAGCCATCGAGTGACAAGCTTTAAAGCAGTCAAATTCGATATTTTTAGAAGTTTAGGAGATTAACAAGAATGGTGCTGATAGGCAGATTTGAACTGCCGACCTCACCCTTACCAAGGGTGCGCTCTACCAACTGAGCTATATCAGCAATTGGAGCGGGCAGCGGGAATCGAACCCGCATCATCAGCTTGGAAGGCTGAGGTAATAGCCATTATACGATGCCCGCATGTTCAAACTCGGCTACCTAAATGCTTCAATTAGCTATTGCTAATATTAGATATGTGGTGGTGGGGGAAGGATTCGAACCTTCGAAGTGTGACACGGCAGATTTACAGTCTGCTCCCTTTGGCCGCTCGGGAACCCCACCCCGAATCTTTATAATTTTGTTTACTTAGGAAAATGGTGCCGGCTGCCGGAATCGAACTGGCGACCTACTGATTACAAGTCAGTTGCTCTACCTACTGAGCTAAGCCGGCCTAAGTGCTGCGCATTATGGACTAGAACATTTAAGCTTGCAAGCAAAAAAATCAAATTTTATTTTGTTTGCTTAAAAAAAAATCAAAAACATAAAAAAAACCTGAAATTTAAGCTATTTCAGGTTTTTATTTAATCAAAAATAATATTTTAAATTATTTCTTCTTAGCGACTTTTTTCTTTGATTCAACTACTACACCTTTAGCGGCAGTATGCATTGCAACATCCTCGCTGATGTCACCTTTATCTTGATATGGACGTCCATAATAAGTATCAAGTAGAATTTGTTTTAATTCAGCAATTAAAGGATAACGTGGATTTGCTCCAGTACATTGGTCATCAAAGGCATCCACAGCAAGTTGATCAACTTGCGCTAAAAATGCTTTTTCATCTACACCAAATTCTTTAATAGAAAACGGTATATCAAGCTCTATTCTAAGTTGATCTAGCCAAGCGATCAGTTTTTCAACTTTCTTCTCATCTTTATCACTTGCGGATGTTAATCCTAAATGGTCGGCAATTTCTGCATAACGACTTACCGCTTTAGGATAACCGTATTGGCTAAACGTACCTTGTTTAGTTGGTTTATCGGTTGCATTAAATCGCACTACATTACTAATAAGCATTGCATTAGCAAAACCATGAGGAATATGGAAAGCAGCGCCAATTTTATGCGCCATTGAGTGACAAACACCTAAAAATGCTTGAGCAAAAGCGACACCCGCTAATGTTGCCGCACTATGCACTTTTTCACGCGCAACAGGGTTTTTCGCACCATCTTTATAACTTGCAGGTAAATAAGTTTTTAACAAACTTAATGCTTGTAATGCTTGACCATCAGAAAACTCACTCGCCATGATAGACACATAAGCTTCTAAAGCATGAGTTACTGCATCATAACCACCCGCAGCACAAAGTGATTTTGGCATATTCATTACTAAATTAGCATCAACAATTGCCATGTTAGGCGTAATGGCATAATCGGCTAATGGATATTTTTGACCAGTTGCATCATCTGTTACCACGGCAAATGGTGTTACTTCAGAACCGGTACCCGATGTAGTTGCTACACAAATTAATTTAGCTTTTTTACCCATGTTAGGGAAGTGACAAGTACGTTTACGAATATCCATAAAACGCAGCGCTAATTCATCAAATTTTGTTTCTGGGTGTTCATAAAGTACCCACATGATTTTAGCCGCATCCATTGGCGAACCACCACCCAAAGCAATAACAGTATCGGGTTGGAAGTCTGTCATTGATTGTGTTCCTTTACGAACAATACTTAAGGTTGGATCAGCTTCAACATCAAAGAAGGTTTCGCAAATTACGCCTTGTGCTTCTAATTGATCAGTAATTTGTTTTGAATAACCGTTATTAAATAAAAATTTATCAGTAACTAAAAAGACGCGTTTTGCTCCTTGCTCAATTATTTCATTTAAAGCAACAGGTAGTGAGCCACGTTTAAAATAGATAGAACTTGGTAATTTATGCCATAACATATTTTCTGCTCTCTTAGCGATGGTTTTCTTGTTAAGTAAGTGTTTCGGTCCAACATTTTCAGATACCGAGTTACCACCCCAAGAACCACAACCCAATGTTAAAGATGGCGCTAAATCAAAGTTATATAAATCACCAATACCACCATGTGCAGCTGGTTGGTTAATTAAGATACGACACGTTTTCATTTTGCTGCCAAAATAAGCAATTCGCTCACGATTACTATCTTGATCAGTATAAAGAACAGAGGTATGACCCATACCACCCATTTCAACTAATTTTTCGGCTTTTTCGACAGCTTCATTAAAATCTTTTGCTTTGAACATAGCCAATGTTGGTGAAAGTTTTTCATGCGCAAAAGGTTCTGACAAATCAACTTTAGTCACTTCACCGACAAGGACTTTTGCACCTGCCGGGGCTTTAAAGCCAGCCATTTCAGCAATCTTGGTTGCTGGTTGACCAACAATGTTAGCATTTAAAGCACCCTTATCATTTAAAATAATGCCTTGAACGGCTTTAGTTTCTTTAGCATTTAAAACATATGCACCATATTGTGTTAATAAACGTTTAACTTCATCGTACACAGAATCAACAACAACAATCGCTTGTTCAGATGCACAGATCATGCCGTTATCAAACGTTTTAGACATAAGTACAGAGGCAACAGCACGTTTTAAATCAGCCGTTTCATCAATAATAACTGGCGTATTACCTGCCCCAACACCTAGTGCTGGTTTACCTGAGCTGTAAGCCGCTTTAACCATACCTGGACCACCGGTTGCCAAAATAGCAGCAACATCATCGTGATGCATTAATGCATTCGATAATTCAATAGAAGGTTCATCAATCCAGCCAATAATATCTTTCGGTGCACCAGCTTTAATTGCAGCATTTAAGACGATTCGAGCAGCTTCAATAGTTGATTTTTTAGCTCTAGGATGTGGAGAAAAAACAATGGCGTTACGAGTTTTTAAGCTGATTAAAGATTTGAAAATTGCGGTAGAAGTAGGGTTGGTTGTTGGAACGATACCACAAATAATACCTAAAGGTTCAGCTAAGGTTATTGTTCCGTATGGTTCATTTTCTGCAACAACACCACATGTTTTATCATGTCGGTATTTATTTAGAATGTACTCAGCAGCAAATAAATTTTTAATGACTTTATCTTCTACTATTCCCATGCCTGATTCTTCTACAGCTTGTTGGGCTAGTGGGATTCTAGCTGCTGCAGCTGCTGTCGCGGCTGCGACGAAGATTTTGTCGACTTGCTCTTGAGTATAAGTTGAATAAGTTTCCTGTGCTTTTTTAACACGGGCCATTAACTCATTTAACTCATTCATGTTGGTTACTGCCATAGATTTCTCCTTGAAATTAAAAAAATAAATCTGGATCGTTTGGCTTCTTCCTTGAATTTTAAATGCTTCAGCATAACAACTAAACGAAATTGTCGTTATCCTAAATCAGTTTTTTACTTTATACAATAATATTGCACAAAAAATAAATATAGCAGACAAAATGAAAGTGATTAACAGAATAAATAACAACAAATATCGGTTATTTTTTTGATAAAAAACCATTTTTAGACAAAAATGGTCATGAGTTAACAATTAATGTTTAATATTAATAATATAGAGGGGTGTATCGTTATATTTTAGACAATTTATTTAACACATAACTAACTGCAACAAAACCAAAGGTTGCTGTAACGGTTGTAATTGCCCCAAAACCCGATGCACAATCCATTTTTTTCGCGCCGTCGGCATCACTTTTGGTAAAGCAAATTTGACCATTTTTAGCTGGATAAGTGAGTTGTTCGGTTGAGAAAACGCAAGGAATTGAATATTTACCTTTACTGTCTTTATTGAGTTTATAATCGTTTTTTAAGCGTTCGCGTAACTTAGCCGCTAATGGATCTTGAATCGTTTTGGCTAAATCAACGATCCTAATTTGGGTAGGATCTTTTTGACCGCCAGCCCCACCAATCGTTATCACCTTTAACTTCTGGCGTTTACAATATGCCAATACCGCAGCTTTATCACGGACACTATCAATTGCATCAATGATATAATCATAACGTGGTAACTGTTTGCTGCCTAAATAGTCGCTAACATTATCAACATTAATAAAATCATCGATCTCATTAACAATGCATTCAGGATTGATCTGCAAAATTCTATCAGCCATAACCGCTGTTTTGGCTTTGCCGATAGTTGTTGTTAAGGCATGAATTTGACGATTGGTATTGGTGACACAAACATCATCCATATCAATCAATGTAATTTGACCCACACCACTACGCGCTAGTGATTCAGCTACCCAAGAACCTACCCCACCTATGCCTATCACGCAGATATGGGCACGAGCAAAAGAAGCCAATGCAGATTCACCATATAACCGCGCAATTCCGCTAAAACGTTGAAAGTAACTTTCAGAAAATGTGTTACGCATAATCACCATTGTTATATCGAAATTTTGCAATACTAGCAGTGCATAACGATTAACGCAACTAACGCTGCTATTCTTGTCATTGATGTTATCAGTATTAGACTGGTAAATTAACTATTTACGTCCTAATTTCAATATCTCTTCTACCATTTGTTTAGTATGGGTTTGCATATATTTTACTAAATGGTCATTTTTTTCATTAAGTAGAATGAGATAAAAACGATTACGAGCCAGATGGGTTGATTCATCATAAGTACTGACAATTAAATAACCTATACCATTTTTTTCATCAGTTCCTACGGCATAATAAACGTTACCTTCTTGAGTGACTTTCGGATCAGATGAACGTATTGCGATTTGCAATTTAAAGAGTTTTTGAGCATCTTGAGCATTGGCAACGATATCATCCATAATGATGAAATAATCTTCATAATAGGTTGCTGATTTAGGATCTTGCATGTACATAATTGCACGCTTATCATTAGGATTACCTGAACCACTATCACGACTTTGATTATATATATAATAGGTTTTATTGTGGAAATCTAATTTTTTGGGTAAATCATAAGTTGGTAATTTTTGATTAATTACCGTTAACATCGGACCATAATTGCTAGGTTGATAATTACTTTCTAAGGTCCCACAACCAAACAATAATATTGATATAAAACTGATTATAACTTTTTTCATTTTGTTTCCTTCATGAGCTAAGTAAAAACACAATAAAATAATAAAATTTTACTACGACTTTACTTACTTGCTGATTTGCTATCCTTTTTTGTTATGGTTTAGAAAATTTGATTAATTCATCTATTAGCTTGGTGGTTTGAATTGGATTTATTGTTTGGTAAAAATCACTATTTTTTGCATCAATGTGATACATTAAAGCCTTTATTACAACAAAGCCTTTTGCTTGGTCAAATTGTTGAGTATAGATATAGCGCCCATTTACTTTGGAATCAATACCTTCAACATATTTCACATTTTTGTAAGATTTAATTTCCGGATTTTCATTATCTCGTAGTTTTAATTGCGTTAAAAAAACTGTCATCGCATCTTGTTCATTATTGACAACTTCATACATAATAAAAATCCGAGCATTATCTACATCATTACTATAAAGCACGATCTGTCTTTCATTGGATTGCTGTGTTTTTTCTGTTTTATCTGTTTTTACTTTATTAAAATTCACATTGAAAAATTTTTTTGCTCAGATACTTGAATGGATGGCAATGCTTTATCGGAGCGAAGAATAAAAGTTTTATCTGATTGAGGTGCACTTAATACTTGATTAAATGATATGTTTAATACAAAACATGCTGTAATAATAATTAAAAATCTTTTCATATACACCATCCTATTTGTTTGTTTAACAACCATACCTTTATGCTGATTATAAACTTTTTGAGTCTGTAAACAATTGATTATTCATTATCACTAAACGAAAGCATTTAACGTAAAATTAGCCGTTTTATTAGTTAACTTTATTTTTATTTTTATACTTAAATGCATATATTTCCTAAAACTTCTCTACAAGAGTGCCATCATTGTTTTTACCAATTTGAAAATAGAAATCTTTCTCCCTATGATGAGCAATTGAACGGATATTATTTGCCATTTTACACCATTCAATCGGCGCTTTAACCCGGCTAAAAAATAAAAGGTTTAATCACATATTCGATATCGGTATGTGACATAGCCACAACATAAGGTTCAGTCAGTAGTACGGTTGAATATAACGATTCTCGATGCTTAATAGCGAGTAAAAAGGAGTCTTACCCATAGCTTTCTAGTTTTAAAATAGGAAACGTAAAATCAAAAAATTGATCGGCATTGTCGACGCGTTCATCTAACACAATGAAATTTTCAAAAAATAGTTGGTAGTTAGATTTATCTGCCATCTTATCCTCCATATTGTGAAAGCAAATTGCCAAACGCAGGCTTTACTGGTTACCACCTAAATTAAATCAACTTATTTTTTATATAGTTAATTTTAGAGAAGAAAAAATAAGGCTAATTGATTTGTTACCAAATAGTATCCATGTGATTGCTCGTCATAGGGATAACCATAAAAAAAAGAACAAGAAAATCGCGTTTTAGATTATCAGATGGAAATAATAGACAGAAAGTTATGTGATACCTTGTCTTTTTCGATATACAAGGCATCACAAAATAATCGCTTAGTTTTTGAAGGAGTGAATTGGCGCAGGAATACGGCCGCCACGATTAATAAAATCGCATGAACTATATTTATTAACCGGCATAACGGGAGCATGACCAAGTAAACCACCAAATTCGATATTATCGCCAACCTTTAACCCAACAGCCGGAATAATTCTGACAGCAGTCGTTTTATGGTTGATAACACCAATTGCAGCCTCATCAGCAATGATTGCCGAAATAGTTTCGGCAGGCGTGTCGCCTGGAATCGCAATCATATCAAGTCCTACCGAACAAACACACGTCATTGCCTCGAGTTTTTCTAAATTCAGTGCGCCATTATTAACTGCATCTATCATACCTGCATCTTCAGAAACCGGAATAAATGCACCACTTAAACCACCCACATGACCACAAGCCATAACACCGCCTTTTTTAACAGCATCATTAAGCATAGCGAGTGCTGCTGTAGTGCCATGTGTACCAACAACTTCCAGTCCCATTTCTTCTAAGATATGAGCAACAGAATCACCAATAGCCGGTGTTGGTGCTAATGATAAATCAACAATCCCAAATTTTACGCCTAAACGCTCAGAAGCTTCTTTACCAACAAGTTGCCCCATGCGGGTAATTTTAAAAGCGGTTTTTTTAATCGTTTCGGCAACGACATCAAAAGATTGGCCTTTTACTTTTTCCAGTGCGCGTTTAACCACACCTGGGCCACTGACACCAACATTAATAACACAGTCAGCCTCACCAACGCCATGAAAAGCCCCAGCCATAAATGGGTTATCTTCAACCGCATTAGCAAAAACCACTAATTTTGCACAAGCCATACTGCTATTATTTGCAGTTAAACTAGCTGCTTGTTTGATAATTTGCCCCATCTGCTTAACTGCATCCATATTGATACCAGTTTGAGTTGAGCCCACATTAACCGATGAACATACACGTTCTGTTTGAGCTAATGCTTGCGGAATGGAGTTAATTAAAATTTCATCGCCTTTATGGTAACCTTTTTGCACTAAAGCCGAAAATCCACCAATAAAGTTAACCCCAACAGCTTTAGCTGCCGCATCAAGCGTTTTTGCAAACTCAACATAATCTTTATCGTCACTTGCACCTGCAATTAACGATATAGGTGTAACAGAGATGCGTTTATTGATAATAGGAATACCAAATTCTGAAGTGATCTCATCGCCAACTTTAACTAAATTTTTGGCAAGACGAGTAATTTTTTCAAAGATCTTTTGACGCGCTTTTTCACCATCACTATCAATGCAATCTAGTAGGGAAATACCCATGGTTATTGTGCGGATGTCAAGCTTCTCTTCCTCTATCATTTTAATGGTTTCGAGGATCTGTTTTGTTTCCATTAGTATTATCCTTCAGTAATGAGTATCAAATTTAGATTATAGGCGATGCATAGCATCAAAGATTTCTTCACGTTGAATATTGACTTTAACTTTCAGTTTTTCACCCGATTGAATTAATGCCGTTTTTACCTCATCAAAGCTCACTTTGATTTTAGATAAATCTAACAACATAATCATGGTAAAGTATTCATCCATAATAGTTTGGCTTACATCTAAAATATTAATATCCAATTCATAAAGCTTTTGACTAATACCTGCAATAATCCCTGTTTGATCTTTACCTATAACCGTTAAAATGGTTTTCATAACACTCTCCAGCACAATTTTTACACAGTTAAAAAATATTTATAGCGTTGATTATAATAACATCTTCAAAAATTATCGAAATAGGAGTAGATTGTTTTTTTTAGAAATAATAAAGACGATTACAACAAATTGAAAGGGCTGCATTATGGTAAATTTTCAAAAATCAAATAAATTGGATCATGTTTGTTATGATATTAGAGGACCTATTCTCGATCATGCCAAACGTCTAGAAGAAGAAGGACAAACGATTCTTAAACTCAATATTGGAAATCCCGCCCCATTTGGTTTTAATGCGCCTGATGAACTCCTTGTTGATGTAATTCGTAATCTACCAACTTCGCAAGGATATTGTGATTCCAAAGGTCTTTACTCAGCCCGTAAAGCAGTTATGCAACATTATCAAGCAAGAGGGGTTTCAAATATTGATGTTGAGGATATCTATATTGGTAATGGTGTATCAGAATTAATCGTACAATCAATGCAAGCCTTACTAAATAGTGGCGATGAAGTGCTAGTACCTATGCCAGATTACCCATTATGGACAGCTGCAATTAGTCTATCTGGCGGAAATGCCATTCACTATTTATGCGATGAAGAGGCCAATTGGTCACCCGATTTAGAAGATATCAAACGAAAAATCACGCCAAAAACAAAAGGGATTGTTATCATCAATCCAAATAATCCAACAGGTGCGGTTTATAGCAAAGAAGTATTACTAGAAATTGCCGAAATTGCCCGTCAAAATAATTTGATTATTTTTGCTGACGAAATTTATGACAAAATTTTATATGATGATGCAGTCCATTATTCTATTGCTGCATTAGCCCCTGATTTATTTGTTGTCACCATGAGCGGCTTATCAAAAACTTACCGTGTTGCAGGCTTTAGACAAGGTTGGATGGCACTTTGTGGCCCTAAACAACATGTAAAAGGCTATATTGAAGGCTTAAATATGCTCGCTTCAATGCGACTATGTGCTAATGTACCATTACAACACGCTATTCAAGGTGCGCTTGGCGGCTACCAAAGTATTAATGAATTTATTGTTCCGGGTGGTCGACTTTATGACCAGTGCATGTTGGCATGGCGTTTACTTAATGATATACCCGGTGTTTCGTGTACTAAACCACAAGGCGCTTTATACTTATTTCCAAAACTTGATCAACAAAAATTCAATATCCATAATGATCAAAAATTAGTGTTAGACTTTTTATTGCAAGAAAAAGTATTGTTAGTACAAGGAACTGGATTTAACTGGCATAAACCCGATCATGTTAGAATTGTGGCTTTACCTCATACTGGTCAGCTTGAAGATGCTATTGGACGATTTGCTAAATTCTTATCTAGTTATAAACAATAAACAAAAAATTATCTACTTTATGATTCTCCCCCCCCCTCTTTTTGCTGCTTGAGAATTAGAGGGGTTAAACAAAAACACTACAATCATATTTAATTAACTTAAAATCGTTTATTAATAAATTTTAATCGACACAAATTATCACTAACTAAATTTATATATTACGGTTTAAACTTATTGTCTCAAATCTCGTTACACCAGCTGTACTGATACTTGCTCAACAAGATTATTTAAGAAATGATGCCAATATTCACTGCCAATTTATGCTAACGCCAATAAATCAGCTTGCCGCGAAGACTAACATTCTAATTGTTTGAATTAGTTGCTAAAAGAACATCTAAAATAGCATGATGATATAGGGTAATCACTATCAGCAGATTTTGTTAAAAAAGACGCTAAAGTTGAGTTTTTAACTCAATGTATTATAAAAAAAGCGCTATCAAAAGCGCTTTAATCGAAAAATGAATCAAATTTATTTTTTGATTCCAGCAAGTTTTGCACGAATATTTTCTGCACGATCTTTTGACGATGGGTGTGTACTTAAAATTGAAGAACTATCACCTTGAGCTGCTAATTTATCAAATGCAGTAGCAAGTCCTGCTGGATTAATCTTTCTTTTCACTAAGAAATCGAACGAGTAGTCATCTGCAGCGGTTTCTTGTTTTTGTGAAAATTGTGAATTGATAACTTTTGCAGCTAAATCACCTAATTGTGATTGAGAAATTGATGAAACTACACTGTTTCCTGATGCCGCAGCAGCATCACGAGCAATTTCAGTAGTATAAGCCACTTGCATTGCTTTTTTGCTATGACCTAAAGCAACGTGACCTAATTCATGACCGAGTACACCTTCAACTTCATTATCGTTCATCAAGTCCATCAGACCGCTATATACACGCACACAACCATTTGCCATTGCCCACGCATTAACATCTTTAGTTAAATAAACTTTATAATTAACTGGTGTACCCTCAACATTATTACCAAGCGCTTTAGCAATTTTATTGAGTCGTTTAGTATAAGTACTATTAGCCGGTGCAATTTTTGATTGAGCATCCATTTGAGCACAAGCTTCTTGACTTAATTGCTTAACATCATTATCACTTAAAGTTACCGCTTTAAGACCTTTCATCCCCAAATTAACTGCATCATTTGGGTTGATATTACAACCAACTAGAGACATTACTGCAACCAAAGGTAGCGTAACTAATAATGTTTTTTGATGTTTTTTCATATCATTTTCCTTATATTATAAATATATCAACTTTTATCTAATTTTTAGTGAGTTTCGAAAAATTTTAAACTAACTTGCGTAATAATCAATAAATAATTGCTTGTTTTATACTAGAAAAAAGAATTACTTGCTTACCTATATCAGGAAGCTTAGACTATTGGGTCATTTTTTTGAGGTATATAATTATGCAATTATCTGATTTTGACTTCACTCTTCCCAAAGAACTTATAGCCAAGCACCCGTCAGAAACAAGAAGTGCATGCCGTCTGTTATCACTTGATGGTGCAACAGGTCAGATAGAACATGGCGTCTTTTCCGATATTATCGATAAAATCAATCCTGGCGATTTACTGGTTTTTAATAATACTCGAGTAATTCCTGCTCGGGTTTATGGTAAAAAAGCCTCTGGTGGTAAAATTGAGATCTTAATTGAACGATTGTTAGATAATCATCGCGCGCTAGCCCACATAAAAGCATCAAAATCACCTAAAGAAGGCGCTGAATTAATATTAGGCGAAGATGCATCGGTTAATGTAATTATGCTCGCTCGGCACGATAGTTTATTTGAACTACAATTTCCTGATGATGTGCTGACAATCTTAAATAAAATTGGCCATATCCCATTACCGCCTTATATAGATAGGCCCGATGACAGCCATGATCGTGAAGTTTATCAAACCGTTTACAGTAAAATACCGGGAGCGGTTGCCGCCCCGACTGCCGGATTGCATTTTGATCAACCTTTATTAGAAAAATTAAAACAAAAAGGTATTGAGATGGCTTTTGTAACCTTACATGTTGGTGCCGGCACATTCCAACCCGTCAGAGTAGAAAATATAGAATCACATGTGATGCACGCTGAGTATGCACAAGTCCCACAATCAGTAGTTGACGCTGTTTTAGCATGCAAAGCAAGAGGCAATAAAGTCATAGCAGTTGGAACAACCTCGGTTAGAGCACTGGAAAGCGCGGCACAAAAAACCGGTAAAATTGCACCATTTTTTAATGACACTCAAATATTTATCTATCCTGGTTATCACTTTAATGTTATCGATAGCTTAATTACTAATTTTCACTTACCTGAATCAACATTAATTATGCTGGTTTCTGCGTTTGCTGGTTATCAAAATACAATGAATGCTTATCAAGAAGCTGTCAAACAACAATATCGTTTTTTTAGTTATGGCGATGCTATGTTCATTACTAAACAAAATCAACAATAACAGTTAGAATTATTTCAATCTTTTACCTATTGCCGATTGAATATCAAAATTAGGCAGGTCTTTTTTAACTAAACAAGTTGTCAAAGTTACTTGCCACTCATCTTATCTAAAATATTATTGATACGCTTTAAAGTTGAAGGATGTGAAGCTGGATCTTTTACAGCATGAATAGGCATTTTAGATAACATACCAACTAAACCAATAGGATCAATGTTTTGGTTAACTAATAAGTCAAAAGCATAATTATCTGCCTCTATTTCATGTTGCTGAGCAACAGCTTCTTTTTGGAAGATAACAATTTCATTCACTTTGTCAGCAAGTTCGATGTAAGAAGCTTGTTGAAACGAACTAACAAAATGTTGTAAAGCAATATGAGCCTGTTCATGAGCAATAACTGCTTGTAATTCAGCATCATTTAATAGTTTTATTAAACCACTATTTATGCGAATACAACCATTGGCTGTGGACCATGCATTTGGCTCAGTATCAAGATAGACTTTATAATTTAATTTAATATGATTAATCGTTTGTGGTAATGTTAAGGCGACTCTATTTAATCGTTGGCTCATTTTATGATAACTAGCAGGAATTACTGCTTTTTCATCCATTTCCATACAAGCAAGCTGGCTCATTGCCATAATATCAGAAGGCGATAACCGACTCGCTACATCAGCAGAAATTAATTTTAAGGTACTTTTATTGTGACTTTGACAACCTACCAAACAAAATAGCAATACATAAACGAGCCAAAATAACGACAAAAAACTTTTCACAAACGTCAAAAACCTTCTAAATATTGTCTAATACGGTCAGCCACGCTAAACTAGGCGCCGAAAAATCATAATACAATGACGTATTATATCAATAATTCGTGCCAAACTGTTTATTTGGTCGCAAGAGGTTAACAAAAAAATGAAATTTGAATTAGATAATACCGACGGCTTAGCGCGCCGTGGACGAATGAAGTTCGATCGCCGTGGCGTTGAATATACAGTTGAAACACCAGCATTTATGCCGGTGGGTACTTATGGTACCGTCAAAGGTATGACTCCCGAAGAAGTCGCTGCAACCGGCGCACAAATCCTATTGGGAAATACTTTCCATTTATGGTTAAGACCGGGACAAGCAATTATGCGTAAACATGGTGATTTACATGATTTTATGCAGTGGCCAGGTCCGATTCTAACCGACTCAGGCGGATTTCAAGTATTTAGCCTTGGTGATATCCGTAAAATTAAAGAAGAAGGTGTCTATTTTCGCAATCCAATTAATGGCGATTCTATTTTTCTTTCGCCAGAAATTTCGATGGAAATCCAATATGATCTTGGTTCAGATATTGTCATGATCTTTGATGAATGTGCCCCTTTTCCAGCAGAGTGGGACTATGTCAAAAAATCGATGGAAATGTCTTTACGCTGGGCAAAACGGAGTCGTCAACGCTTTGATGAACTCGGTAATAAAAATGCCTTGTTTGGTATTGTCCAAGGTGGCATCCATCAAGAATTACGAGACATTTCAATTAAAGGATTAACCGAAATTGGTTTTGATGGGTATGCTGTTGGCGGATTAGCTGTTGGCGAGCCAAAAGCCGACATGCATCGAATTTTAGAAGGGACTTGTCCACAATTACCTGCTGATAAACCTCGCTATTTAATGGGTGTGGGTAAACCAGAAGATTTAGTTGAAGGCGTCCGCCGTGGTATTGATATGTTCGATTGCGTCATGCCAACACGTAATGCCCGTAATGGTCATCTATTTGTGACTGATGGTGTGATAAAAATCCGTAATGCTAAATATAAAGATGACACAACACCACTTGATCCACATTGTGATTGTTACACCTGTAAAAATTACACCAAATCTTATCTTCATCATTTAGATAAATGTGGTGAGATTTTAGGCGCTCGTTTAAATACTATTCACAATTTACGCTATTATCAACGCTTAATGGCAGAGATTCAAGAAGCAGTTGCTAACAAACGTTATGAAGAATTTGTTACCGAATTTTATCAACGTATTGGCAAAACACCAGCACCTTTCTCTATATAATTAAGCAAAGCGCATAATTTTTTAATGTAACTATTGACAGTTTATGGTTAGCAAAGTATTATGCGCATCCTAACGGCGAGTAGCGCAGCTTGGTAGCGCAACTGGTTTGGGACCAGTGGGTCGGAGGTTCGAATCCTCTCTCGCCGACCAATTTTAAATAAAAAAGCCTGCTCATTGAGTGGGCTTTTTTATTATTCGCTTCAGCTTAAAGGATAAGAACCGACGGAGGTTCGAGCCGAGCGCAGCGAGACAACGTTGCTTTAGCAACGGCCCAACGGGCGAGCATAAAATGCGAGTCATCCTCTCTCACTGATCAATTTTTTTATGATCTTCACTTTATAAACTTGCTCTTGATTGAATCACCGGTACTAATGTTGATAAATCAGGTTTTGCATACTCTAGCTGTTTATTTAATCGATTTAACAATATAGCAGCGGTGTATTGACCAATTTGCTTTGATGGTAAAGCCACTGTTGTTAAAGTTGGAAAGCTGACTTGACTAAATTCATTATTACCAAATCCACTTACTGCTAATTGATAAGGCACGCGAATGTGTCGACGTTGGCACTCATACAATACGCCACAAGCTAATTCATCGGTTGTACAAATTAGTGCATCAAGTTCTGGCCAATTAAGTAGCATATCGGGTAATAATTCACTACCAGTAGTAAAGTTAGCCGGTTTAGCCGCATTGATGATGCGATGAGTGGGTAAATGATAAGCTAGCATGGCTTTATGCCAACCATGTAAACGTTGTTGAAATAGTTGATACTGTTGATTCGCACAAAGTAAACCAATATGGCGATAACCTTTTTTTATAACGTGCTCGGTCAATACATACATCGCAAGGCTATCATCTAGGCCAATATGGGCATTGTCTAATTCATCAATTTGTTGTCCTATGTTAACAATTGGTACGGCTTTATTATCAATCACTTGATTAATTAACGCATCATTGTTGATATAAAATAGTACAATCGCTTTAAGATTTTGATTATATAAGGTTTCTAATAATTGTGATTCACGATGGTAGTAATGGCAAGCTTCAATGATTAATGTGGTATAACCCTGTTTGGCTAATTGAATTTGTAAGGTATTAAGTAAAATGTGTGTAGAGTTATCATAGATTTGGTCAGTAACAACTGCAATGACTTGATTATCGGACGCTGATGCTAGCAAGCTAGCTGCCACATTGGGTTTATAACCAAGCGTCTGAACAGATAATTGAATTTTTTGGCGTAGCTTATCAGACACCCTTTCAGGTGTTCGCAGCGCTCGCGATACAGTCATAGCGCCAACACCTGCATGTTTAGCTACATCAAATAAGGTTATTTGTCCTGTACTCCTACGTTTTTTTATATCCTGCATTTCTTATCCCAATTGAATATTATCAAAGCTGTTATTTAACACACGACTCATAACATACTTGTTAACAAAAAAGAGGACATAAGCCCCAATACTATACATAGTAATCTGTCTGAATGATAATTTTATGAGTGTTTAGTTGAAAATGTTATCTACATCACAAAATCAATAAAATTTTAATTAACTTTGATAGCGCTATCACATTTCTATTATTTTTTAATTTTTATTATTTCCCAATATGTTAGTTTATAAAAAATACTTAAGGTATCGATTTTAATGGAGGAAAAATGTTAGATAAATGGTTAACTAACCAGACAGTTAATATTGTCGATTCCGTTGATGATTGGAAAGAAGCAATACAACTTTGTGCTAAGCCATTATTAGAAAGTAATGCCATTTCACCTAGTTATATCCAAGCTATTTTTCAACTACACCAATCCATTGGACCTTACTATGTTTTAGCACCAGGTATTGCCATGCCACATGCTAGACCAGAGCAAGGGGTGAATCAATTAGGTCTATCTATGCTATTAGTTAAACAAGGCGTTGATTTTAATTCGCAAGAAAATGATCCCGTCTATTTAATTACTTTATTAGCCGCGAGTGATAGTACCAGTCATATTGAAATGTTAACCCAATTAGCCGCGCTATTTGGCGAATCAAAAGATATGCAGAGAATTTTTCAAGCACAACAACGCGATGAAATTTTGGCTGTAGTTAAACACTATTAACTTTAATAAAAAATAAAAGGATAAACAAAATGAAAATTATGGCAGTTTGCGGTTCAGGTCTTGGTAGTAGTTTTATGGTTGAAATGAATATCAAAAAAGTTCTGAAAAAATTAAATGTTGATGCTGAAGTTACCCATGCGGATCTTGCTTCAGCAACCCCAGATCAAGCGGATTTATTTGTCATGACCAAGGATTTAGCGGCAAGCTCTGGCATTCCAGCGGACAAATTAGTTATTTTAAATAATATTATCGATATCAACGATTTAGAAGCAAAACTCGTTGAACATTTCGCTAAACATTAATGATATTATGAGGACTTGCTATGATACAAGAAATAGTAAAGTTTATTGTTGATATTTTAAAAGTACCTTCAATATTAGTTGGACTTATTGCCATGGTTGGGCTTATTGCTCAGCGCAAATCCTTTGCTGACACCGTCAAAGGTACCATTAAGACCATTTTAGGTTTTTTAGTATTAAGTGGTGGGGCAACCGTACTCATTAGTGCTATTACCCCATTAGGCATGATGTTTGAACAAGCGTTTAAATTACAGGGTATTATTCCAAATAATGAAGCTATTGTTTCAATGGCACTTAACGAGTATGGTGCAGCAACAGCGTTAATTATGGCCTTTGGTATGGTTGCCAATATTATCGTTGCGCGTTTTACTCGTTTAAAATTCATCTTCTTGACCGGTCACCATACTTTTTATATGGCTTGCATGATAAGTATTATATTAACGGTAGCGGGGTTTGAGGGATGGCAATTAGTCTTCACCGGATCATTAGTACTTGGCTTAATTATGGCCTTTTTCCCTGCACTCGCACAACCGCAAATGCGTAAAATAACCGGTAATGATGATGTCGCTTTTGGTCACTTTGGTACATTAGGTTACGTTTTAGCGGGTTGGCTTGGAATGGCAGTTGGTAAAGGATCTCGTTCAACCGAAGAGATGAATCTACCTAAAAATCTAAGTTTTTTACGTGACAGTTCGATTTCAATCTCATTAACCATGATGATTATCTATTTAATTCTTGCTATCTTTGCTGGTTCTAACTACGTCGAAACGACTTTAAGTAAAGGTGATAACTATCTCGTTTATGCCATTATAGAAGCCATTACTTTTGCCGCAGGTGTATTTATCATCCTACAAGGTGTACGCTTAATTCTAGCTGAGATTGTCCCTGCATTTACTGGTTTTTCTGAAAAATTAGTGCCGAATGCTAAACCCGCTTTAGACTGCCCTGTCGTATTTCCTTATGCACCAAATGCAGTATTAATTGGCTTTCTATGTAGTTTTTTAGGTGGATTAGTCGGACTATTTGTACTTGGACAATTAAACTTAGTATTAATTTTACCGGGCGTTGTACCGCATTTCTTCTGTGGGGCAACCGCTGGAGTATTTGGTAATGCAATGGGCGGCCGTCGTGGTGCCATGCTTGGTGCATTTGCCAATGGATTATTGGTAACATTCTTACCTGTGATGTTATTACCAGTTTTAGGTTCACTTGGTTTTTCAAATACTACGTTTTCTGATGTTGATTTTTGTGGTGTCGGTATCATCCTCGGTAATATGGCAAAATGGTTTAATAAAGATGTGATAATGGCAATTATTGTAGCTATCTTCGCTTTACTCGTTATTTTTAACTATACGATAAAACCTAAAAACAGCAAAAACGATAAAGCATAACCAATATGCTTTATTTTATTCAAAAGCTATACCAGACTAAACCATAGTCTGGTATTTTTTTATGGGTGCATTATAGACTTACTAATAATTTATCGCTTATAGTTAATCATTATTACCTTACATTCGGCTATGCACAAAGCACCATGATAAGCTTTTTTTACTATCGATAAGCTATATTTGCCTTGAGTGTTTGACGGTTAGAATAATGACACGGACAATATATTTATAAGAAATAAGGAACAAATAATGACTACTAGCCAAGCTGAGAGTATTCTAGTCAATCCCAATATATTACTAAAAACTGCTAATAACAGTTATGCTAAAGATCTATATAATGTCATTGATTTCAATCGAAACTATTTTAGCCAATTTATGGCATGGCCTAAATTTGTGATAAACGAGTTAGATACAGCTCAATTTTTACAAGAGTGCGAGTTAAAACATCAACAAAATCAGAGTAAAACCTATGTCATTATACAAAATGATAGGGCTGTCGGTATATTGTCTTTCAATCAAATCGATGCTAACAATAAAACAGCTTATATTGGATATTGGCTTGATAGTCGAGCTGAAGGAAAAGGTGTTATGACTCAAGCAGTCCAAGCGCTTACCAACTACTATGCATCACAAAAAATTATTAAACGGTTTGTTATTAAATGTGCTGTTAGTAATATAAAAAGCAACGCTGTAGCAAAGCGTTGTGGTTTTAGTTATGAAGGAAGATTAAAACAAGCCGAATACTTAAATGGGATTTATCATGACCAAAATATTTATGGACTGATTTCAACTTATATGTAAAACAACAATGAACATCTGTCAGTAAAACTGAAAACTCAACGATTGTCATTTTTAATAAAATAACCGGCAATTGCCGGTGTTGATCAAGTAATAGCCTGTTCGTTCAATATGCACTCATGCAATAATTATTTATTGATGATATAACCACAAATTGCTAACAGCAGTACCACAAATACAGTTGCTATAGCGATGAGGTATTGTGTTTTTGTTCGATATTTTTTCATCTCGCCAAGAGAGAGCTCTCTATTTTTATTCTTGCTATGATAATAATAGTATAATGGCAACCCAAGTAGAGTAAGTACTATTGATGCTATGCCATTAAACGTTTGATAAACCAACATGCCATAAATAACATAAATTGCACCAATGATCGCCATAATCGGAACTATCGGATAAGCAATCACTTTATAAGAACGCGGTATATCTGCATATTTTTTTCGCGCTATAATAACGCCAATAAACGTCAGCAAATAAAAAACCCATATTGAAAACATGGATATCTCGGATAGGCGATCTGCATCAAGCAAGATTGAATATAAAAAGGCAAACACCACTAATACCGAGATCGCATTAACTGGTGAACGACTCGCTTCATCAAGTGTACTAAGATAACGAGCGCCAATAATCGTACCTCGTTCAGCCATACTAAAAATAGTACGAGATAATGTCATAATATACCCATTAATCCCACCCAAAATTGATACCATTATGCCTACTGCCACTAAATTCCCACCTAAATGACCAAACATTCGTTGTGAGGCAACAGCCGAAGCATCATGGCCAAGGGTGACCATTTCTTGAACTGGAAAAATTTTAAACAGTGCTATATTTATACAAGCATAAACAATAACTAAAAATATGATGCCTAAAATAATTGCTTTAGGTAAAACTTTTGCCGGATTATGAATTTCACCAGCAACCGAAGCAACTTGTGCCCATCCATCATAAGCAAACAAGGTCGCCAAAATCGCTACAGCGAAAGGTGCAAAAGTTTCAATACCCTGTCCACTAGCCCCAAATAAGGCAACTTGACCATTGCCCTTCCATAATCCAAATACAGCTAAGAGTAATATTGGGATTAATTTACAAACTGTAGCTAGCGTTTGTAAATACCCAGCCTGTTTAACACCAATTGCATTAATAAATGCAATAAAGCCTAATACGCCAGCGCTCACCGCCATACGATAACTATCATCTATATTAAATAACAAACAAAAAACTGAACTAAAATAACCAACTAACGCACCAACTAAAGAAGGCGCAAATAACACAGTTATCATCCAGCCATAAAGATGAGCAATTTTAGGGCCATAGATTTTTTCTAAATAAACGAGCATGCCACCTGTTTTTGGAAACATAACCCCCAATTCACACAGCGTTAATCCCCCACAAATAGAAAAAATACCACCAATTATCCAAGCTAGCAGCGCATAATTATAATCACCAGCTACGGCTAATACGGCTGGTGGTTTCATAAAAGCGCCCGCCCCTAATACCATTCCTACAACTAACGACAATGCAGAAACTAAACCAAGATCTTTTCTTAATTTACTTTCTAGATTATGTTCTGACATAACTGTTCCCTTGAATATAAAAATACATCTACAAAATGGGCTTATATTAGGGATTTATTTATAAAACACAAGAAAGATTAATTTTAAAAAATTGGAAAGGCATAAAAATCAAGGTTATAAAAAAGTTAGCTAAACACTAACTTTTTTATTAATTGGTAAAATGAATATTAGTTTTTCTTTTTCATTTTCATATCAACCACCATACGACCGCGAATTTTACCTGCTTTCATTTCTTCGATCATTTCATTGATATCTTCGAGCGGCCTTTTCTCAACAATAGGCACCACTTTACCTTCAGCACTAAAACGAAATGCTTCCGCCAGATCTTCGCGCGTACCAACAAGCGAACCTAATACTTGTATACCATCTAATACTGTTTTGGGAATGCTTAAGTCCATGGTTTCGGAAGGTAAACCTAACGCAACAACTCGTCCTAATGGACGCACAGAATTAATTGCTTGATTAAAGCCTGTTTTAGTTACTGAAGTCACCACCGCACCATGAACCCCGCCATCAGTATGTTCTTTAATATAAGCGCCCACATCGTCAACCTTTTTCGGATTAACCACTAAATCAGCTCCTAATGTTTTACATAACGCTAACTGACTGTCACTATTGCTAATTGCGACAACTTTGTTATTAAAAACCTTTTTTCCATACTCAATAGCAAGTGTGCCTAACCCACCAATGCCAAACACGGCTAACCATTGACCGGGCTTTGTGTCTGCAACTTTAATACCTTTATAAGTGGTAACGCCGGCACAGGTGACACTGGTGGCTTGAGCAGGATCAAGCCCATCGGGGACTTTAACGGCATAATCAGCTTTAACAATGCATTGTTCTGCCATTCCACCATCGACACTATAACCCGAGTTAAGCGCATGGCGACAAAATGTTTCATTACCCGAAATACAGTATTCACATGTACCACAACCGGCATGAAACCATGCAATACTGACGCGATCGCCTATCTTTAAACTTTTTACATCAGGTGCAATTTTAGTCACAATCCCCACACCCTCATGCCCAATAACCCGCCCCGGTTTTTTACCAAAATCACCCGATGCAACATGAATATCGGTATGACAAAGTCCACAATATTCAACATCGACTAAAGCTTCACCTGCTTCTAAAGGGCGAAGAGAAATATCTTTGATGTCAACTTGCCCATCACACTCTTGTCTAATAACAGCAGCTTTCATTATATTCTCCTTGAAAAGTTTTAAGTTTAAAATGTAATGATTTTCATTTTAAACTAAATTTTTTCTAAAAATTTGATTAATTTCACAAATTTGCAAAAGAATAGGATTATTAAATAATCTTTATAAAAAAATGCCATCAAGCCAAATTAGATTAAAAAATGATAAAATAAAGCCGTTAACGTGAGTAGATGAATAAATGGATAAGTTGATAAAAAAGAGGAACAAAACTGTGTTTATTGTTCCTCTAATTTTAAATTGAGAAAAGTGAATATTAAGCAATATCTTTAGCGATATATTTTTGGCTATTATTTTTCATGGATAAATACAAGCCAATTAACGCACCTAAGCCAAACAGCCCTACCACATAAATTGCAGGCGCCATTTTGCTAACAAAATCGCTAAAGAACGATATAAATAAAGGTGTTAATCCTCCGGCAATTGCATAGGCCATATTAAACGAAAATGAAACACCACTATAACGAATTTCAGCAGGAAACACTTTAACCATAAAATAAGCAAACGAGCCAACAATACCAACACCAAAACCAGCTAAAGGATAAGTGATTAATAAAAGATACGGGTTATCTAATGAAAAATAGAAAATTGAAATTATAGCGACAGCAATAAGACAGCCAATAAATAACACTTTACCCATAGCAAATCTATCCATCATCATGCCATAAAAAGTGCAACTCATGATTAGTCCAATAATAGCGAGTATATTACCTTGCAATGCATCAATAGCGGAAAATCCAAACTGCTTTTGCAATAAAATTGGGGTCATTAACATAATAACCATAATACCTGCCGATAATACCCAAGTAAGTAGCATAGATAAAATAGTTTGAGGTAAATACTGAGTTAATACTGTTATAACTGGAATTTTTTTTGCTAATTCTTGTTGCTTTCGTTTTTGTATTTCTAGAAAAATTGGCGTTTCTTTCAACCAACGACGTAAATACATGGCGATTAAACCAAATATCCCGCCAATAATAAATGGAATCCGCCACCCCCAATCACTCATTTGTTCGGGTGAAATGCTTTTATTCATTACAGTTGAAACCAGTGAACCAAGTAAAATGCCCAAACTTAAACCACTAGTTAATATTCCACAAGCTAAGCCAATTTTATTATTGGGAACATGCTCGGCAACAAACGTCCAAGCACCAGGCACCTCCCCGCCCACAGCAAGACCTTGGCACAGTCGCATAATTAATAACAAAATAGGCGCTAAAATGCCAATATTAGTATAAGTCGGTAAACAACCAATGAATAGTGTAGGTAATGCCATTAAAAGAATGCTTAACGTAAACATCCGTTTGCGACCAAATAAATCGCCAAAATGTGCCATAACAATGCCACCAAATGGACGAATTAAATAGCCTGCCGCAAAAATCCCAAATGTTTGCACTTGACTTAACCATGCTGGCATATCATCCGGAAAAAAAAGATGGCTAATAATAATGGAAAAAAAGACAAATATAATAAAATCATAAAACTCTAATGCACCACCTAGTGCTGATAAAGCCAAAGTTTTATAGTCTTGATTGTTTAAGGTTCGAGTTGGCGTCGCGTTTTGTGCGTATGACATGATTATCCTTGTAAAGTATATTTTACACATAGTCTATTATTGTGTACTAATATACCTCAACACAATTTTTTTGGAAGAAAAATATCAAATAATACGCCAATTTACATTGTATAACGCTTAAAACTAACTTGTGCATATTGCTCTTTTATTGTCCTGATAAAATGATGATAATAAACTGCAATTTATTAAATTATGTATATAATCTAAACTAGCACTAAATGATTAATAAATCGTCGCGAAAAGAAACTACAATCATAAAATCTTTTTAAATGGAGAGTTATAAAATGGGTATAAAACGTATTTCTCGTGGAAAATTCACTCGCATGCAACAGTTATCAAACCAAGATGGCGTTATTGCGGCACTAGCAATCGACCAACGTGGTTCAATGGTAAAAATGATGGAAGCGGCTGTTGGTAAAGATCGTTATAATGTTGAAATGGTCTATGAATTTAAAGAACTTGTTTCACAAGAATTAACAAAATATGTGAGTGCAATTTTGTTAGATGAAGAATATGGCTTTAAAGGTATGGCTAAAAAAAATAAGGATGCGGGATTAATCATTTCTTATGAGAAAACCGGTTATGATGCAAACACGCCTGGCCGTTTACCTGATGTTTTACCTGAAGACTCTCTACAACGATTATTGAAAAAAGGGGCTGATGCAGCAAAAGTATTAGTTTATTATAATCCCGATGATCCTAAAGATATTTTAGAGAAAAAACATGCGTTTCTAGAACGTGTTGGTACAGAAGCCAGAGCTGCCGATATTCCATTATTTGTCGAACCAATTGTCTATGATAATGTCGTGACCGATGATAAAAGCCCTGAGTTTGCCAAAATAAAACCACAAAAAGTGATTAACACCATTAAAGAATTCACTAAAAACCAATATTTCATTGATGTACTTAAAGTTGAAGTACCCGTGTTGTTTAAAAATGTAGAAGGATTTAATGATAACAACGTAGTTGTCTATACTCAAAAACAAGCTGCCGATTATTTTAAACAAGCTAGCGATGCGGCAACTCGTCCATTTATCTATTTAAGTGCGGGCGTACCAACAAAAACGTTCCATCAAGAATTAATTTTTGCTGGTGAGAATGGCGCTAAATATAGTGGTATTTTAGGTGGTCGTGCAACATGGTTTGAAGGCGTTGCGGCTTATGCTAAAGACGGTAAAGAGGGTTTAAAACGCTGGTTAGATCAAACTGGTCGTGAAAATGTTGAGCACCTTAACAAAATTTTAAAACAATACGCTACACCTTGGTATGATATCTATGGTGGTAAAGACAGTATTGAAGTAATTGATCTAAAATTAGGTGACTAATGTAAATCAATAAATTAACACTCATCACCTAAACGTGATGAGTGAATTAATGAAAGAACAAAATTGATAGTGATATTCTTCAACCTCTCGTTAAATATCTTCCCTGTTACCAAACTCAGTCAAAATGCCTCATGCTATCGTACTCACTTAGTGATTGATTAAATTGCGCGATCAAAAAATAGATCAACCTGACTCAATTTAGCCATTGCCGTTACATAAGCCAACGTTTTTGGTGGAAAAGATAGATCTTTTACACAGGTTAAATTACGTAATACTGGAAATAGACAAATATCATCTAAAGACAATTGACCATTACACGCTTGTGGTGAAACAATCAAAGGATCTAGTTGGTCAAGCAACTGGGAAACAGCTAAAACCAGTGAACTTGTTTGCGCTAAACATTCATCAAATGATCCCATCTTTTTAGCTTTACTTGCGACAAAACTCTCAATGGCACTTTGTGTAGCAAACTCAGCTAAACCCAGTTTAATATAACGCGGACACTCTAATTTATAATCATACTGCTGTATGTTTTTTATTATCTCGGCAATTTTCGCTGATTTAGAACCAATCAATATAGGGCTATCGCCATAATTATTATCAACATAATCAACAATATCTAAACTTTCAGGCATATAACTACCATCATCTTTTTGTAAAATTGGCACCATTTTTTCACCAATCATACTTTCAGGTGATTTGTTATCATCACTCAAAAATACTTCTAATTTAACTGGTATGTGTTTTAAACCAAAAATCATTCTTGCTCTGGCGCAAAAAGGACAATGTTCATAAATATACAGCTTCATGTTTTTCTCCTCAAACAATCAACTACCCATAAAAATAAGGCTGAACCTAAAAACAATAAAAAAACCATACCAACAGCAAACAACGCTTTCGGATAGCCTATTTTCACAACATTAATAAAAGGATAAGGATATAAATTAGTATAGTATCCTCTGACAAAAATATATATGCCATAAGCTAACATACAGACTAATGAACCCATTATCACTCGAAAATTAATGCGTCGAAACGGTCCCCAAATTAACCAACTCAAAACACCGAGTAACGGTATAACAACATGTAAACTTTCATTGGTGAATTTTAATAAATCATTTGGCGGTTTATGAATAGCGCGTAACATTAAGTTATAAACGATAGAAGTGATTATCACGCCTACTAGCCCATTTAACCGAATAATTTTAAAGCTAAAACGATGGCAACTAGGATTAAAAAATAGCCATAAACAACTCACCGCCAACATCAAATTCGATAACACAGTAAAAAAACTATAATAAAAAATGATTCGACCAACTGGCGTCGCTGGTTGCCAAGGTTGAAGTTGAGCATGCCAATAAAGATAAGTTTCTATACCAATAACAAAAAAAGCATATAGCCCAATAAAAAGAGGTACAGCGCGTTTTAACATACACATCATCACAAAATAAAATATTAATGCAAATATATATCAGATATTATTAAAAATACAAAAGAGAATCATGTGTTAATTGACTTGCTATAATTAAGTTTGCATAAATCGACCTAAAAAACCATTACCCAATAAATATAACAAGGTACTTTCATTTACATGCCATTACTTGGTCTAAACTGCAACGGTCAGCAAGTTGGTATATAATGACGTAAATAAATTGAATATAGAGATGACCATGAATGTCAAATAAAAGTATTGCGACACAAAGTAAAGTGTTAATTGAACAGTTTTTAGATTCATTATGGCTAGAGCGTAATCTAGCAGAAAACACGATAGAATCTTACAAACTCGATTTGTTTGCACTTAGCCACTCATTACAGCAACAAAATGTCACAATGCTAAGCGCGCAGACCATTAATTTACAAAATTTTTTAATGCAGCGCGTGCAAGATGGTTATAAAGCCAGTAGCTCGGCACGTTTATTAAGTGCAACTAAACGTTTTTTTCAATATTTGTATCAAGAAAATTATCGCACCGATGATCCTTCTGCCGTTTTGTCATCGCCCAAATTACCCAAAAAATTACCTAAAGATTTAACCGAATCACAAGTCGATGCGTTGCTTGAATCGCCCAGTACTGATGACTCTATCGAACTACGCGACAAAGCTATGCTAGAAGTGCTTTATGCAACTGGATTACGGGTTAGTGAATTAGTCAATTTAGAAATCAGTGATGTCAGTTTGCGGCAAGGGGTGATAAGGGTAATTGGTAAAGGTAATAAAGAGCGCTTAGTGCCACTGGGGGAAGAAGCCATTTATTGGTTAGAATACTATTTCAAATATGCCCGTAATGATCTTTTAAAATCTGGGCCGATTGACGTGCTGTTCCCTAGCCGATTAGGTAAAAAAATGACTCGACAGACATTCTGGCATCGAATCAAATATTATGCCATACTAACCGGCATTAATATTGAAGCACTCTCACCCCACGTACTGCGACATGCGTTTGCAACACATTTGCTTAACCATGGTGCAGATTTGCGGGTAGTGCAAATGTTGCTGGGTCATAGTAGCTTATCGACAACGCAAATCTATACCCATGTGGCAACAGAAAGATTAAAACAGTTACACAGTAAGCATCATCCTCGAGCATAATGCTTAAAAAATAAGGATAATTGAATGAAAAAATTAGTTTTAGGTTTAGCATTAATTTCAACATCAGTACTGGCAAGTAATGCTGATATTGCCAAAACACTCGGCAAATTAGGTTATACTGAAAAAGACTTAAAAATTGCCGACAGCCCTGTAAAAGGACTAAAAAGTGTTAATACACCTGATGGTATTTTTTATGTTTCTGATGATGGTAAATATTTAACGCAAGGTCCTTTCTATAACTTAGAAGGTAACGAACCGGTTAACATCGCTAATAGTAACAATGTTAAATTAATCAAATCTATTGAGAAAGATGCAATTGTTTATAAAGCACCAAACGAAAAATATGTTATTTCGGTGTTTACTGACTATACTTGTCATTATTGTAAATTACTGCATGAAAATATTGATAAATATTTAGATGCAGGCATTTCAATCCACTATTTTGCGTTCCCACGTGCGGGAGCGGATAGTGAAGTAGGCAAAAACATGCAATCAATCTGGAGTGTTGCCGATCGTAAAGCTGCTTTTGATAATGCCTATAAAGGTAATACGATTTCACCCGCTAGCAGTATGGTACCTTATGTCACTCAACAATTTAATGTTGGTAAGCAACTCGGTATTAGTGGAACCCCAGCTATTGTTTTAGCTGATGGCCAACTGGTGTCAGGTTATGTCCCGGCTGATAAATTGCTTGATATTTTGAATAAAAAATCTGTTAAATAATTAGTCGTTTATCACAACAATTAATATTCGAACTAACCACTATAACAACTTGTGTTAGCGCTTTAGCGCTAACATTTTAAATATGAATAAAAATAGAATAATACATCGACAATTACCACAAACGCTTCCTGAATTCTCGCAAGATATTCCGCCATTATTGCAACGAGTCTATGCCATGCGAGATATCAAATCAATGCAAGAGCTAGACTATTCTACGCGTAATTTGTGCAATTATGATAAGTTAGATGGAACAACCACTGCTGTTGAAATTCTTTATTCTGCAATAAAAAATAATCAACGTATCATCGTTGTTGGCGATTTTGATACCGATGGAGCCACAAGTACCGCATTAACGGTTACTGCACTAAGAAAGATGGGCTGCCAATTTGTCGATTATATCATCCCAGATCGTTTTGAAGATGGCTACGGCTTAAGTGTAGGTGTTGTTGAAAAAGCAATGTCAAGACACGCAGATCTCATTATCACTGTTGATAACGGTATTGCCGCATTAGAAGCCGTAAAATTTGCCAAGCAAGCTAACTTAACAGTGATTATTACCGATCACCATTTATGCCCTGAACAGTTACCTATTGCAGATGCAATAATTAATCCCAATTTACCTAATTGCACTTTTCCATCTAAACATCTTGCTGGCGTCGGTGTTGCATTCTATTTTATGCTGGCATTAAGAGCTAAATTACGCAAAGAAAATTGGTTCCTTAAGAATAATCTAACCGAGTACAATATCGCCAATCTATTAGATTTAGTCGCTTTAGGTACCATTGCTGACGTTGTCAAACTTGACCATAATAATCGAATATTAGTGCACCAAGGCATGAATAGAATACGATCTGGCTATTGTTGTAATGGCATTAAAGCGCTGTTACATATCGCGAAAAAAGAAGCAATTTCCTTCACAGCGATTGATTTAGCCTACTATGTTGCACCAAGACTCAATGCAGCAGGCAGAATGGATAATATGGCACTAGGTGTTGAACTACTACTCTGTGATGATTTTGACTTAGCAGTTCAGCAAGCAACAGATCTTGATATACTCAATACTGATCGCAAGCTAATTGAACAAACAATGCAGAAAGAAGCATTAGCATATATTCAACAGCTTGAAAAACAAGATACATCCATCCCAAATGCTATTGTCGTTTACCACCCACAGTGGCATCAAGGTATTATCGGTATTTTATCGGCACGATTAAAAGATAAATATTATCGCCCGGTTATCTCCTTTGCTTCAACCCAAGATGGGCATTTAAAAGGTTCAGGCAGATCAATTCCAGGTGTTCACTTACGTGATGTACTTGATGAACTGGATCAAAAACACCCGAACTTAATCGTGAGTTTTGGTGGTCATGCAATGGCGGTTGGTTTAACGATTCGTGAACAAGACATCGAGCTATTTAGAGACAGTTTTGAAACGCTATTAAATGACAAATTAAGTGATGAGGTATTACAACCAACAATAGAAACTGATGGTGAGATCGATGGACAAGATTTTAATTATGCAATAGCTTTGCAATTGAAAGAGGGAGGACCTTGGGGTGAGGGGTTTGATGAACCTATTTTTGATGGGGAATTTATTATCCATCAGCAACGCCTATTTGCAGAAAAACACCTTAGATTAGTGTTAGAACCCCAAAATGGTGGTAGTCTGATAGAAGGCATATTATTTAATGCTAATTTGCAACAATGGCCGGATCAATCAATAAAAAAAGTCAAAATTGTTTACCATTTAGTTGTAGATGATTTTCGAGGTAATCAGGCGGCAAAGTTAATGATTCGATATATATGGCCTATCGCATAACGATTTAAAATCGTCTATAATAAACTTTACCTATCGGTGTTGAATCTCATTACCATTCAAAACGACTATAGTGATAAACAATTATTATCATCGATATATTTTATAAAAGTTAAGGATTAAAAATGCGTATTCATATTCTAGGGATTTGTGGCACATTTATGGCAGGAATTGCTTTGATAGCCCGATCACTAGGCCATAAAGTTACTGGTTCAGACAAAAATGTTTACCCACCCATGAGTACTCTCTTACAAAAAGAAAATATAGAGATTATTGAAGGGTACGACCCAGTACAACTCACACCTACACCAGATTTAGTTATTATTGGTAACGCTTTATCAAGGGGTAATCCTTGTATTGAATATATTCTTGATAACAATATCCCTTATATTTCTGCACCACAGTGGCTGCACGATAACGTTTTATGCAACCGTTGGGTCATAGCCGTTGCCGGTACTCATGGTAAAACAACAACAGCAGGTATGGTTAACTGGATTTTAGAAAAGCAAGGTTATAATCAAGGCTTTGTTATTGGTGGTGTACCGGGTAATTTTGATGTATCAGCAAGACTGGGGGAAGGCAACTTTTTTGTTATTGAAGCCGATGAATATGATTGTTCTTTTTTTGATAAACGTTCTAAATTCATGCATTATTGTCCTAAAACCTTGATAATGAATAATTTAGAATTTGATCATGCCGATATCTTTGATGATCTTAGTGCAATTCAAAGACAATTTCATCATTTAGTGCGCTTAGTACCCAGTAAAGGGCTTATCATTTCACCACAAGACGATGTCAACTTAAAACAAGTACTCGCTAAAGGCTGTTGGAGTGAACAAACATTTACTGAATCTGAAAATGGCTGGCTTGCACAACGCATTAATAATGATGCAAGTCATTTTGCGGTTTATTTTAATAATCAAAAAGTCGGTGAAGTGCAATATTCACTTGTTGGCGAACATAATATGCATAATGCATTAATGGCGATTGCAGCTGCGCATAATGTCGGAATTGCACCTGCTGATGCATGCGAGGCATTAAGCACTTTTGTTAACGCTAAAAGACGCTTAGAGCTGTATGGAGAAGTCAATAATATCGAAATATATGATGATTTTGCCCATCATCCAACAGCAATATTGGCTACATTAGAAGCATTACGTAGCAAAATTGGGGCTAATCGTCGAATATTAGCCGTACTTGAGCCGCGATCAAATACCATGAAATTGGGTGTATCAAAAGATGAATTAGCACCTTCACTAGGACGAGCTGACGAAATTTTCATCTTTCAACCTGAACATTTACCTTGGTTAGTTGCAGATGTGGTTGATGCCTGCATCCAGCCTGCACATTGGTCTGGGGATATCGATCTATTAGTTGAGATGATCAGCAAATCAGCTAAACCGACTGATGCAATTTTGATTATGAGCAATGGTGGTTTTAGTGGCATCCATAAAAAAATTCTAGAAAGTTTAGAAAGGCAGCAACTCAAAGATCAGCAAGAAGAACAATTATTGATCTAAAACAGAAATTAGATTAACTCACCATAATAATTTAGCCACATAATGTGGCTATTTTTTAAAGGCAAGACGGAGGCAGTATGCAATACTTGGTCACCTCATCTGAAATGAAACAATTCGATACTTATACAACTTCGGATGTGGGCTTACCCCCATTGGTACTTATGGAACGCGCTGCCCTTGCTGTTATCAAACAACTTAAATCTGGTGAATTTGATTTAAACAAAGTTGCGCTCCTATGTGGTTATGGTAATAATGGCGGAGACGGTATTGCCGTTGCTCGGCTACTCAAATTACAACAAATTGATGTTGTTATCTATTTAGTCGGTAATGCTGATAATGCTTCGACCGAAACATTACAACAAATCAAAATAGCTCAGCACTATCAAATCCCTATCATGATATCGTTACCTGATTCACTTTCATCTTATACAACAGTTGTGGATGCCATTTTTGGTATTGGCCTTAATCGAGATGTTAGTGGTGATTTTTTGCGAGCGATTGAGCTGATTAATCAAAGTCATGGCGATATACTCGCTATTGATATCCCTTCCGGCGTGTGTGCTAACACCGGTAAAATATTAGGTGCTGCGGTAAACGCGAAACAGACAGTAACGTTTGCCTATGCTAAGCTCGGATTATCTTTTTATCCTGGCATTGAACTAGCCGGCAAAATAACCATTGCCGATATTGGCATTTATGCTGACAAACCAGCAGCGCATTATACCTTTGAGCAAGATGATCTGGATAACTTGTTACCTGTGCGAGCAAATGATTCCCATAAAGGCTCTTATGGTAGAGTATTGACCATAGCCGGTTCGCAAAACATGTCCGGTGCCGCTTACTTTTCGGCTAAAGCCGCCTATCGAGCTGGTGCTGGGTTAGTACGTATTTACACACCAAGTTGTAATAGCGGTATTTTATTATCTCAACTCCCCGAAGCATTATTATCGCCTTTTACGCCGAATCAAGTTAATTTTACTGAACTTGAAACAGGGATAAATTGGGCATCAGTAATTGTTATCGGTCCCGGTATGGGGATATCTGATGATACTTATAAGATTTTATCTTATGTTGTTCACCATGCAACCGTACCAATAATTATTGATGCTGACGGGCTTAATGTTTTATCGCAAGATTTGTCATTACTTGAACAGGCAAAATCAACCCTTATTCTTACGCCACATTTAGGTGAAATGGCGAACTTAACAAAGCTACCTATCGATAAGATTAAAAATAATTTAATCGCAACAGCAAAAGCATTTTCGCAACAACACAATGTCATTTGTGTGCTTAAAGATGCTAAGACCGTCGTTGCCCACCCTAACAAACCAACCTATATTAATCAATCAGGCAATAATGGTATGGCAACTGCTGGATCAGGTGATGTGTTAACTGGTATTATAGCTGGACTCATTGCCGGTCACTTACCCGCAGCTCAAGCAGCCCCAGTAAGTGTTTACTTGCATGGTTTGGCTGGTAATAAGGCAGCTGAAAAATTAAATAAATACAGTTTATTAGCTTCTGATATCATCGAAGGTTTAACACATATACTACCCAATTAACCCCGATACAATAGGCTCAAAACTCAATGCATTATGTTTATATTGAGGATCACGCATGAATCAAACAACTGAAATTGTTGCAATGTTATGTCGCAGAATTAAATTGGCAAGAATTGAAAAAAATTTATCTCAACAAGAACTTGCTCAAAAATCTGAACTTGGCATAGCAACAATTAAACGTATAGAAAATGGTGAATCCATTACTTTACATACACTAATAAACGTTCTACGAGGATTAGACGAACTTGATCAACTCAATAATTTACTCGCCTACAATGAACTAATGCATAGCACATCAACCAATCAAGCCAAACGAAAAAGAAAGTTACGTTCAATAAAAAGTGAAAAAGTCGATATGCTGGTTAATAATGACTTTTTACGTTCCAAGGCGAATACCATGCGCTGGAAATATTAACTTTGATCGCTTCAATTCACCAAATGACTAGTCGGCAAATTGAAGGATTAATCTATCGCAGTTAACGGCGAATTAATTACAGTAAACGGTAATTGCCAGCCCGCCTCGTGATGTTTCACGATATTTAGCATTCATGTCTTTACCGGTTTCATACATTGTTTCAATCACCTTATCAAGCGACACTTTGGCAACTGTTGTGCGCCTTAACGCCATTCGAGTCGCATTAATTGCTTTAACCGAGGCAATTGCATTACGCTCAATACACGGCACTTGTACCTGCCCAGCAACCGGATCGCAAGTCAAACCTAAATTATGTTCCATGGCAATCTCAGCGGCCATACAAACTTGCTGTGGATTTCCACCTAAAAGCTCGGCAAGACCAGCAGCAGCCATTGAACAAGCAACACCCACTTCACCTTGGCAACCGACTTCTGCTCCCGATATTGAGGCATTTTTTTGGTAAAGTTGCCCTATTGCTCCGCAAGTTAAAAAGAAACGCATTGAGATTTCAGGCGTAACAGGATTAATAAACTTATCATAATAGGCAAGAACAGCAGGAATAATCCCACATGCACCATTAGTTGGCGCTGTTACCACCCGTCCACCAGCAGCATTCTCTTCACTCACCGCTAAGGCAAACATATTGACCCAATCAATAATCACCATAGGATCGCTAATAATATTATCTTTAGTGGTCGATAATTGACGGTATAGCGAAAACGCACGACGTGGCACTTTAAGTGGACCTGGTAATAGCCCCTCGGTATTCATTCCCCGTTTTATACAATCTAAAATGGTTTGCCCGACATGATGAAAATAGTTTTCAATCTCTTCATAAGAGTGCAGTTCCAGCTCGTTTTTCATCATAATACTGGAAATGGATAACGAATTATCTTCACACGATTTTAATAGCTGCGCAGCAGTCGAGAATGGGTAAGGCAATAAAACTGGATTTTGATCTTGTTGACCAAATTGTGCTTCTTCAACAATTTTGCCACCACCAACAGAGTAATAAGTTTTTTGCAACAGCAAATCATCACCATGATAAGCGCTGAGTGTCATACCATTTTCATGCAATGGTAAAAACTTAGAGTGAAAAATCATACACTCAGCTAGCGGAAAATCAATTTCATAACGATTGTTATAAATCGGTAATCGATTAGTCTGGCTAATTTTTTCAATAAATATCGGGATGTTATCAATATTTACGGTATCGGGTTTTTCACCTGCCAGTCCCATAATAATGGCAATATCGGTTTGATGTCCCTTACCTGTTAATGATAATGAACCATAAACGTCCGCTACAATTCTTGTCACAGACGGCATCAACCCTTTACTTATCAGCTCATCGACAAATGCTTTTCCGGCTCGCATTGGTCCGACTGTATGTGAACTTGACGGCCCAATACCGATTTTAAATATTTCAAATACCGAACTCATATTTTTCCCTTTTCAAAACTCAATGTAACTAAACCACATTGATAGATACTTTATAGATTACTCAATCAAATTAGATAATAAATATCTGTGTTAAACGTTTAACAACCAGCAATTAGGGCAACGCGCCTAATCCTTAAAATGAAAATCAAGATTGATTAAAAACACAACTGATATCAACTCGAAAAATATTGATCCGCCTATTAACCTAAGCGGATTTTTTCTTTAGATGGTCATCATAACGGATAAATTCAAGCTTAAAGCAAATTATAAATAGCTGCTGAAATAGCAATCAATCCCATAATGACAATAAACACATTGCTTAATTTGCCACGATACTTAGCTAATGCCGGTAATTTGTGAATTGCATACATTGGCATTAAAAACAGAAGTATTGCTAAAATTGGTCCTCCCAATGATTCAATTAAACCTAAAATACTTGGATTGAGTGTTGCTATTCCCCAAGCAGTGATAAACATAAAACCAATGGCAATTTTATCTAATTTTGCTGGTGAAATTGTTTTATCACAGCTACGTAGTAATTTATTCACCACCCCATTAAAGCCCTCTTTACCCCCTAAATAGTGCCCTAAAAATGATTTAGCCATTGCAATAAACGCAATTGGAGGACCAATATACTCAATCACAGGTGAATTAAATCGGTTTGCCAAATAAGATAATGTCGAAATATTTTGTGCTTTTGCATCCAATAACTCAGCAGGGGTCAAACATAGTGCACAACTAAACACAAAAAACATGACAGTAACGACCATCATTATATTACTTGCTGCAATAATTCTAGAGCATTTTTGTTCAGCATAAACATCGCCATACTCTTTGCGTTTAGCAACAGCTAAAGAAGAGATAATTGGAGAGTGATTAAATGCAAACACCATAACCGGAATAACCAACCACAGCGTCATTAAAATACTTTGACTTCCTTCACTGCCAGCACTGGTGAGTGAAACGTTGGAAAAAATCTCACCATTCCATTCCGGAATTAGAAATAACGCTAAAATCATCAGTACAGCAATAAACGGAAACACCAAAATCGACATCACTTTGACAATCAGCTCTTCACCAAAGTGAACAATCGACATTAAAAAAGCGACCAATATAAAGGATAATAACGCCCTAGGTATCGATGCCATGCCTAATTGATGTACCATAAAGCTATCAACGGTATTGGTGATCCCAACACTATAAACCAATAAAATGGGGTAGATAGCAAAAAAATAGAGCACCGTGATAAAGTTTCCGGCAGTTCGTCCAAATGCCTCTTCAACAACAACGGTGATATCGCCTTCAGGTTTTTTACCCGATAAAACAAATCGACATAATGCTTGATGGGCAAAAAATGTCATCGGAAAGGCAAGCACTAACATTACTAATAATGGAATTAACCCCCCAACACCTGCATTTATCGGTAAAAACAGTACGCCTGCACCGATTGCTGTTCCATACAGACTCAGCATCCATAACGTATCACTTTTACGCCACTTGGGTAATTTTGCCTCACTTTTTACCTCACTAGCTTTTTTATTGGCTATGGCACTATCCATATTACTATTCTCCTATACCTAAAAATTTGTGCGTATGATATCAATTTAAAAACGTTACTAAAGTGATCTACATCACACAAATTAACAAAAAATCAAATATAATCAATAAGATAAAGATATCTCTTTTGATACCTAGCCAACCGCAAAATCAATAAAGTATCAATTTTGATACAAAATACACAAAAAGCATTATTGCTAGTGAATAAATTTGTGAGTCTGTTTGCTCAATCTCTTTAGGTTCATTACGCCGATGCTAAAAAAATAACAATAAAATTACTTTAGTGTTACGCGCTGTACTGCTAAACTAGCTAACATTTTTATTATATTTATAGATAAATTATTTTTCAGGATAAATGTATGCGAACCAGTAAATATCTTCTTTCTACATTAAAAGAGACACCCGCAGATGCAGAGGTGATTAGCCATCAATTAATGTTACGTGCCGGCATGATTCGTAAAGTCGCAGCAGGATTGTATACTTGGTTACCCACTGGTTATCGTGTACTAAAAAAAGTCGAAAATATTGTTCGCGAAGAGATGAATAAAGCAGGTGCAATTGAAGTATTAATGCCGGTTGTTCAACCTGCCGATATTTGGCAAGAGAGTGGGCGCTGGGAACAATATGGTCCTGAATTATTACGGATAAAAGACCGTGGTAATCGTGATTTTGTTTTAGGTCCAACTCATGAAGAAGTCATCACTGATTTGTTACGTAATGAAGTCAGCTCATACAAACAATTACCACTTAATCTTTACCAAATTCAAACCAAATTTCGTGATGAAGTGCGACCTCGCTTTGGTGTAATGCGCTCGCGTGAATTTATTATGAAAGATGCTTACTCGTTTCATACATCACAAGAATCATTACAAGAAACGTATGATGATATGTATAAAGCCTATAGTGCAGTATTTACTCGTGCCGGATTAAACTTTAGAGCGGTGCGTGCCGATACAGGCTCAATTGGCGGTAACTGGTCTCACGAATTCCAAGTATTAGCCGATAGTGGCGAAGATGATATTGTCTTTTCAACTGAATCTGATTACGCCGCTAATATCGAGATGGCACAAGCATTAGCACCAACGCAAAGCCGCTTAGCACCAACTAAGGTGATGGAACGCATTGATACACCAAATGCAAAAACGATTGATGAATTAGTTGCACAATTCAATTTACCAATTGAAAAAACAGTTAAAACACTCATGGTTAAGGCGACAAAAGAGAGTGGGCACCAACTTGTTGCTTTATTAGTTCGTGGTGATCACACGTTGAACGAAATCAAAGCAGAAAAAATTGATATTGTGGCATCACCACTTGAATTTGCAACTGAAGAGGAAATTCGAGCAATTGTCAATGCTGGGCCAGGTTCATTAGGCCCTGTGAATCTTAATATGCCAATCATTATTGACCGCGATGTGGCTGTGATGAGTGACTTTAGTGCCGGTGCGAATATCGACCATAAACATTACGTTAATATCAATTGGGAGCGTGATGTTGCGTTACCAAGAGTTGAAGATATCCGTAATGTGGTGGAAGGCGATATTAGCCCTGATGGTAAAGGGACATTACAGATTAAACGTGGTATCGAAGTTGGGCATATTTTCCAACTTGGTACGAAGTATTCAGAGGCAATGAAAGCAACGGTCCAAGGCGAAGATGGACAAAACCACGTAATGATTATGGGCTGTTATGGTATTGGGGTTAGCCGAATTGTTGCAGCTGCAATCGAACAATGCCATGATGATCGAGGTATTGTATGGCCAGAAGCTATAGCCCCATTTAGTGTGGTCATCATCCCAATGAACATGCATAAATCAGAAAAAGTGCAAGCAACTGCTGAAAAACTGTATTCTGATTTACAAGCTTCTGGCATTGAAGTTTTATTTGACGATCGTAAAGAGCGACCAGGTGTGATGTTTGCCGATGCAGAGTTAATTGGTATTCCACATACTATTGTTATTGGTGAACGTAATCTAGAAAATGGTGAAGTGGAATATAAACATCGCTGTGGTGGTGATAAGCAAATGATAAAAATTAACGATATTGTAGAATTTATCAAAAATCGTCAAAGTAAAGCATAAAACCATTACTGATTTAATCTTAATAATGTTAAAGAAAGCACAACACTTAATCACTCTTAATGTTTGAGTTTAAAAAAATAGGGAGATATTATTGTTGTGTTTTCTAGCATTATTCATAGTTGACTATCAATATAAAGTGAAACCTCATTCACAATACCCCAATAATTTTTATCAAATTGGAATAATATTTGTCGAACAAAACAGCCGACTATAAAGTAGATACAATATCTGAATAAGCTAGGTTTTAAAACCATAATCAACTTGCATGTATTGCATAGTGATCGGGATAGCTTGAATAATACCGATCTTACCGAAGTTTGGATTAAGATACGGACTAGTCAGATTACCGACGAAAAATCATTGTAATACTTAAAGCCTTTAAACAATCACCAAACCAATATTAGTTCATTGTTGGCATGGCAGTGGACGAACTAGCATGACCGGTGCTATATACCGTTTAGTTTTTCAATTGGGTAAAGCTAAAGTTGTTAATCAATTAATGCAGCCTGAATTCGATCATCACTATAATGTGTACCCGAACATTATTAATGTATATAAAACAGTTGATATTGAAAAATTTGCCACGCAGTATTTCAATAATTTTTTTAATAAATTAGTTTAAAATAACTTTCCCTAATTAAGTAATTACACGCGTAAGTTAATCTCTTTTTAATATTCGTATTGAATTAAAATTGACAGTGATATTGCGTTTTTTTTCAGCTAAAATAAGGCAATTTAATTGTTAATTTAAGTGGTCTAAATAATGTTAAAAAAAGCAATCGCATTGGCACTCACTACCTCATTATTGTTGCAAAACTCACCGTTAGTTTTTGCTGATAACATTAACCTACCTGATATGGGAACCGCTGCTGCATCAACCTTAAGCATCGGTCAAGAGATGGAAATGGGGGATTATTATATGCGTTTGCTACGAGCCGATGCCCCTATCATCAATGATCCCGTACTCAATCAATATATTAATGATTTAGGTAAAAAACTCGTGTCAAAAGCGGAATCAGTCCAAACACCTTTTCATTTTTATATTATGCGCAGTGATGTCTTAAATGCGTTTGCCTTTTTTGGCGGTAATGTGGTGATTCATTCTAAACTGATTTTAGACACTGATAATGAAAGTCAATTAGCTTCAGTTATGGCGCACGAAATCGGCCATGTGACTCAACGTCACTTAGCCAGAGCAATGGAAAACCAAAACCGTAATAGTCCTTATGTTTGGGGTGCAGCATTAGGCTCATTACTACTTACGCTGGCGAATCCTGATGCTGGAATGGCCGCGATGACAAGTACGATGGCAGGTTCTGCACAAAACACAATTAGTTTTACACAAGCTAATGAACAAGAAGCCGATCGCGTGGGGCTTAGAACATTGGCTAAGGCAGGATTTGATCCTTATGCTTCATCCGAATTTTTACAAAAATTAGCTGATCAAACACGGTTTAGCAGTAAACCACCTGAGATTTTACTCACTCACCCACTACCAAATAGCCGTTTATCTGATATCCGTAGCCGTTCTATGCAATATAGTAAAAAAGAGCTACCTCCCTCTCTAAACTACTATTTAGCAAAAGCGCGTTTGGCTATTTTAATAACTAATAATCAAAATACCGGTAAATTATTAATTGAAGATTATAAAAAGTTGAATAATGAACAAAGTAAGATTGCTTTAGTCTATGCTAATGCTCTGTTTGATTATCGTAATAACAATTACCAAAAAGCCAAACAGCAACTTCAACCATTACTAGATAATGATCCAAATAATCTGTGGTACATCGATTTAATGACAGATATTGATCTGGACATGAATAATAATGCAGCAGCGATTAATCGGTTACAAACTGCTTTAAAAAAATCCCCAGATAGTTCAGCATTACAATTAAACTTGGCTAACGCATACGTTAAAAATCGTAATTATCAACAAGCGGTGAGCTTATTACACCGTTATACCTTTGATCATAGTGATGATACAAATGGTTGGGATCTGCTAATTACAGCTTATGGTGGATTAAACTCAAGGGCAAAAGAAATGAGTGCAAGAGCTGAACTTGTTGCATTAGAGGGGCAATTTCAACAATCTATTCAATTACTGCAAAATGCCAAAAAACAAACTAATGGCGATCAAACAATGATATCGAAGATTGATGCCAGAATAAATCAGTTACAACAACTTCAAAAACGTTACGCCCCTTATAGTAAAAATAGATAAGTTTACTAATTAGGCTCAATATTTCTCGACTAACGTTATAAAAGGCATTAGTCGAGAAATAAAAATGGGGTAAATTGCTGGTTATTTATCAGCTAAATGATCAACATTATTATAATAGTTAACCGTAAATTTACCTTCAGATTGACCATCTTGTTGCTGATAATTTACAACACTGACACTGGTATTTAACATTCGTGGAAAATAGTCTTCATCCCGATGTAAACGCCAATCACCACCATTTAATACACAAAGTAATAAACGTAATACGGTGCCATGCGAAACAACTAAAATATTACCTTTATCTTCACTGGCATTTTGAGTAATGGTATGCAGTGCACGTTTCATTCGTACCAGTGTATCAAGATAATTTTCACCGTGATTAACAGAAGCATCAAAGTTAGCTGGATCGGTTAGATAAGTATTAAATTCAGGCACTTCTTTTTTCAAATAAGGGACAGATTTTCCTTCCCAAAGACCAAAATCCATCTCACATAAATCGGCTAATTCAAAGGTTGGAATTTTATTATCATTTTCGTGAACGATATAATCACGTGTTTCTTTAGCGCGTAGCTGTGGGCTTGAATAAGCTTGCATAAAAGGGATATGCTTTAAATATTGACCTGTAATCTTCGCGCCCAAAATACCTTGTTCAGTTAACGGTGAATTTTGCGATCCTTGCATCTGATCTTTAATATTCCACTCGGTTTGGCCATGTCTAATTAAGTATAAATTAAGATCTTTCATTCGTCCTCACTACTTTTTTTCAATTTAAGATTCGGTTTGATGATGCTTTTCTGTTCTAAGATAACTTAAGCATGCTTGTAATTTATCATCCATTGTTGCGCTTAACTGCATATCTTGTAACGTTTTAGGATGAATAAAGGTCAAATTGGCAGCATGCAAAAATAATCGATTAAGTTTAGTATTGGCTAATAACCTATCAAATTGGCTATCACCATAACGATCATCAAATGCAATAGGATGATTGGCATATTGAGTATGTACACGAATCTGATGTGTACGGCCTGTAACAGGACTGGCTTTAATCAACGTTGCAAACTTAAATCTCTCTTCAACTTTAAAACGTGTCTCTGAAGGTTTACCTTCTTTATCGACTTTAACCACTCGTTCGCCACTTTTCAAAACATTTTTAAGTAACGGTGCCTGTATAACTTTGCATTCAGAAGGCCAATCACCTTTTACTAATGCTAAATAGTTCTTTTTCATCTGTTTTAAACGCAGTTGTTCATGCAGTGCTTTTAATGCTGAACGTTTTTTAGCAATGAGTAACACACCTGATGTTTCGCGATCGATTCGATGAACCAATTCCAGGAATTTTGCTTCAGGCCTTAATGCTCGAAGTCCTTCAATGACCCCAAAACTTAAACCACTACCGCCATGAACAGCAATACCCGAGGGTTTATTAATAGCCATTATCACATCATCTTCATAAATAATGGCTTTTTCTAAATCGGCAACTTTATTTAATTTAGTTGAGATTTCAGGTGAGGTTTTTTCTGCTACGCGAATAGGCGGTATACGAATTTCATCCCCAATATTGAGCTTATACTCGGGTTTAATGCGTTTTTTATTAACGCGTACTTCACCTTTCCTCAGTATGCGATAAATCATACTTTTGGGCACACCTTTCAAGTGTGTGATAAGAAAGTTATCAATTCGCTGCGTCGCATTTTCTTCAGTGATGATAACAAATGAGACCTGTAATTTTGTTTGTGGAACGTTTGAATCCATAAGAAATGATTAATCCGCCATCAATAAATAAAAGTCGTTTACATTATTCGAAAATAAACTACACTACCACTAATTAAAAATAAAGACAGATTATTTTCGATATAATTAAAGATAGCTAATTATAGCCGAATATGGAGGAATAAAACAGTATGTTATCGTTACTTAATCAATACTCTCGCGCAAGATTTGCTTGGTTTTTACTCTTCCTTTCAACCCTTATTTTCGAGTTAACTGCACTTTATTTTCAACACAGCTTAGGACTAGCGCCTTGCACACTGTGTATTTATCAACGTTGCGCCATTTTTGGCATCATGTTAGCCAGTATTATTGGCTTAATTGCACCGAATAATTTTATTTTTAGAATAATGGGGATCGCCATTTGGTTAATTAGTGCATATAAAGGCTTTAACTTAGCAACATTTCACGCCCATTTACAATTCGAACCAAACTTTAGTGACACTTGCGCTATTAATGTTCAGTTTCCATCATGGCTACCTTTAAACGAGTGGATACCGGGCCTGTTTAATGCTTACGGCTCGTGTGCAGATAAAATTTGGTCTTTTTTAACCATTGAAATGTCACAATGGATGATCATTATTTTTGCTTGCTATTTTATAGTTGGATTATTCGTGTTTATTGCCCAATTTTTTGCAGTAAACAAAAATACCTTATGGAAAAATTAGGTGCGCTATAAAACTGGCACTTTTTGTTGAGTTTGTTAGAATGTGTGGCAATTTTATCTTATAAATTGTCATACATAAATGCTTTTGGAATATCATCCCCCTATTGACCCTTGGCTATCTATCTTATACCAAGATGATCATATTGTTGTTGTCAATAAACAACCCGGTATTTTATCGGTGTCGGGCAACAAACCTCAATTTATCGATAGCATTATTCATCGTTTACAGCAAAAATTTAGCTACGTCGAGTCCGTTCATCGATTAGATATGGCAACCAGTGGCATTATGGTTGCCGCTTTATCTAAACTCGCCGATCGAGAAATAAAAAAGCAATTTCGAGAACGAATCCCCAAAAAAAATTATATTGCCGTAGTTTATGGGCATATTAAAGAGGATAGCGGTCAAGTTGAATTACCGTTGATTTGTGATTGGCCAAACCGTCCACGACAAATGGTTGATTTAGAAAATGGCAAGCCTGCACTGACGTTATATCAAGTCATTTCAAGAAACCCTGATAACACAACTCGGGTTAGCTTATCGCCTTTTACGGGTCGATCACACCAATTACGCGTGCATATGCAAGCACTGGGACATCCTATTTTAGGCGATAAATTTTATGCACATCCTGAAGCCTTTTCTCGGTCTAAAAGATTGTTACTCCATGCGCAATCGTTAACAATTCTCCACCCCAAGACAGGTGAAAGTATGACCTTTAACTGCGATCCCGATTTTTAACGAAACTTATAAATCGAACAACGGTTAACGATAGTTATCAACATAATTTTATGGTAAGGAATTAAAGATGCAAAAAATTGTTTTAGCAACCAATAATCAAGGCAAAGTCAACGAATTGCAAACGCTTTTAGCCGATGCTGGCTTTAATATTGTGGCACAAAAAGAATTTAATGTTCCCGATGTCGATGAAACAGGTTTAACTTTTATCGAAAATGCCATTTTAAAAGCAAGGCATACCGCAAAATTAACAGGACTACCTGCTATTGCTGATGATTCAGGTTTAGTGGTTGATGCCCTTAATGGTGCGCCAGGCATTTATTCCGCGCGTTATGCGGGTTGCCATGGTAACGATAAATTAAATAATCAAAAATTACTTTCACAACTACACAATGTCCCAGCAGAAAAGCGCATTGCCTATTTTTATTGTGCCTTGGTTTTTATGCGCCATGATAACGATCCAACACCGATTATTTGTTTAGGCAAATGGCATGGATTAATCCTAAATCAAGAACAAGGAGAAGGCGGCTTTGGCTATGATCCACTGTTTTATATACCAGAATTAGATTGCACAGCTGCCCAACTTAGCAAAGAACATAAAAGCCAGATTTCACACCGTGGTCAAGCGTTAAAACAGTTAATTACTAAAATAAAATCCGAATATTAATAGCAATATCATCGATATATGAAATTGCATCTTGTTGAGTAAACGGTATATACTTAAGTTAATTAGCATATTGGAGTTAACATTGTGATTCTGATGATCGTTAGTGGCCGTTCAGGTTCTGGAAAATCGATTGCACTACGTGCACTAGAAGATATGGGTTTTTATTGTGTGGATAACATCCCTGTTGTGCTATTGCCACAATTAGCCGACTCATTAAAAAACAATAATACCCCCGTTGCTGTTAGCATCGATATTCGCAATTTACCGCCAAATTTTGATTTTAACCGCGACATTTTGCAACAACTGCCAAACTCTGTCACACCCGAGATTATCTTCTTTGACTGTAGCCGCAATACCCTAATTCGTCGTTATAGCGAAACCAGACGAATCCATCCCTTGACCAATCAAAAATACTCGCTTGAAGAAGCAATCGATCTTGAAGAAAAATATTTAGAATCATTAAAATCCAATGCAAGTTTAGTCATCAATACTGATAATCTTTCAGTACATCAACTATCAGACATTTTACGAACACGTATTTTAGGTAAAAAAGAACGTGAATTAACCATGATCTTTGAATCCTTTGGTTTTAAACATGGTTTGCCAGTCGATGCCGATTTTGTTTTTGATGTCCGTTTTTTACCTAATCCCCATTGGGATATTGCACTACGTCCCCTAACTGGATTAGATGAGCCAGTAAAAAAATATCTATTTCAGCATGATGAAGTGACCAATTTTATCTATCAAACAGCCAGTTATTTACAGCAATGGTTACCGATGTTAGAAAAAAACAATCGTAGTTATTTAACCATTGCTATTGGTTGTACCGGAGGACAACATCGCTCCGTTTTTATTGCTGAACAGCTGGCTGAATTTTTCAAAGCACAAAATAAGCAAGTACAAATCCGGCACCGAACCTTAGAAAAAAAATAATTATTCGTTTTCGGTATGATAAAAATGCCAAACTTGATCGCAGCGCTGTTTATATCTGTCCATAATCTCTTTTAACGTTGCTTTTGGCTTTATTGGTTCAGGTTGTGGTGTAACAAGCTCACTGACTTTGATTAATGTTATATCTGAAGGCAATTGCGCTAATTTATTTTTTAACACATTGAGTGTCTGTGGATGAGGATGACCAATGGCAATGGCAACCCCTTTTTTACGAGCAACTTGAATAGCTAATTCAAATTGCTGGCTAATAGCATGTTCATTTTGCTGATCATCTAAAAATACATCACGCACAACTACAGGTATATTATAGGCGCTCGCTGCTGTTTTGACGGCTGTTTTGCCAATCGTTTTACTATCTAAAAAAAACATAGAGTGTGGGCTAAGTGCTTTCATAACATATTGCATACCATTAAGATTGGATGTCATTAAACTGCCCATATGATTATTAACACCAATAGCATGAGGTACACGCTCAATAGCATTATTCACAATGCGATTAATCTCAGTTTCGCTCATAGTGGGGAACAATGTATCTTTTTCCAGTGGCTGCTTACCCATTGGTGCCATGGGTAAGTGTATAATCACATCATTCCCCTGTTCATGAGCCATATTAGCGATACGTTTTGCATTAGGTGAATGGGGTAAAACCGCAACTGTTATATCGGTTGATAATTTTATAATTTGCTCTTCATTATGTTGCCGATAACCAAAATCATCAATAACCAGAGCTAATTGTGCCGCAAAAACTAGACTTGGATTAAAAAATAACAGACTAATAAGTATGTGAATGATTAAACGATACATTATTTTAACCAACCTTTAGGATCTAACGCCTTACCATCTCGGCGAATCTCAAAATAGAGTCCTGAACTATTTTGCCCTCCACTTGAACCAACTAAAGCAATGGCCTGTCCAGTGGAGATTTTATCGCCTACATCGACTAAAACACGTTGGTTATAACCATATAAACTCATATCGCCTTTACCATGCTCAAGTGCAACCACAAAACCATAACCTTGCAACCAACTGGCCAGTATCACTCGACCATCAGCGATTGCCTTAACTTGGGTACCATCCTTCGCATTAATTACCATACCTTTCCAATACAGTTCACCTTGCAATGACTCACCAAATCGATGTACGACTGGCCCTGTGACCGGCCAATTAAATTGGTGTTGTGGTTTGCCTATACCACTTACACGTGCCATTAATGCCCGTTCATCAGAATTTAAAGTGTAGTTGGTGTTTTTTTGTTTCTGCTCAATATGTTTTGCCTGTCTTGCTTCTTCTTCGGCTAATCGTCGACTCTCTTTTTCGGCTTGAGCAATTTTTGCTTGTAACTTGGTTTCATTTTCACGCAGTTCAGCCAATCTTTGTTGATTGACCTGCATGGATGATTCGAGCGAAGTAATGGTTTTTTGTCGATCTTGACGGTTTTTTTCAAGACCAACTTGTTCTTGTTTCTGTTTGGTTTGTAATGCTTGCTGTGAAATTTGTTTATTTTGTAACGTTAATTTTTTTTCATTTAACTGTAATTGCGTTTCACGAAGTGCATTAATCAGTTGTTGTCTAGCTTGATTAATATAACCATAATAATTAATCAGCCGTTCATTACGCTCACTTTGTTCACTGGCAAAAATCAGCGATAATCCTGTTGTTTTTCCTAATTTAAATGCGCTTTCAAGTTGTTTAGATAATGCATCTCGCTGTTGTTGTTGCTTAATATTTAATTGTTCAATTTGTTTAATTAACCGATTAATTTCACTATCGATTTTTTTTAAAGTTAAATCGTTTTTCTCAATTGAAGTCAATAATTTTGCAATTTCTGTTTCTTGCTGTTTAAGATCGTTAACTAATTGGTTTCGCTCTTTTTTTTGCTCAGCTAAACGATTTTCTTGTTCTTGAATTGAACGACGCAAAGTCTGTAACTGCTGATTATCATCAGCAGCATACAAAACATTAACTTGTGTAAGTCCAATAAAAATAAACGTTAGAAAATATCGATAAATAGCCATGGCATTATGATAAGTATTGATAACCAAGCAAAAGGGATAAAACACTATACCTAGAAATGCATAAAGATGCAAAACCAAAACTATTTAGATAAGCATTGAGAGTAATTGCAACAGATAGTAATTAGGCATTTCACAAGCTCCAATAAAAAGTATAAAATACAACACTATTTAAATTATCGAACAATCAATTCAACCATAAAGATAACATCATGCAAAAGTTTAATGTCAAAACCTTTCAAGGGTTAATACTAACGTTACAAGATTACTGGGCTAATCAAGGTTGTACGGTGATTCAGCCATTGGATATGGAAGTTGGGGCCGGTACTTCACACCCGATGACGTGTTTACGCGCTCTTGGACCTGAACCCATTAATGCTGCTTACGTTCAACCCTCTCGCCGTCCAACTGATGGGCGCTATGGTGAAAACCCTAATAGGTTACAACACTACTATCAATTTCAAGTTATCTTAAAACCCTCTCCAGACAACATTCAAGAGCTCTATCTGGGTTCATTAAAAGAGTTAGGGCTCGATCCAACCGTTAATGATATTCGTTTTGTAGAAGACAACTGGGAAAACCCTACATTAGGTGCTTGGGGGCTTGGCTGGGAAGTATGGTTAAATGGGATGGAAGTGACTCAATTTACCTATTTCCAACAAGTGGGTGGTCTTGAGTGTAAACCCGTCACTGGTGAGATCACTTATGGTTTAGAACGCCTTGCGATGTATATTCAAGGTGTCGATAGTGTGTATGATTTGGTTTGGAGTGATGGCGCATTTGGTAAAACCACTTATGGTGATGTGTTCCATCAAAATGAAGTTGAGCAATCAACGTATAATTTTGAATATGCCAATATTGATTTTCTATTTTATTGCTTTGAACAACATGAAAAAGAAGCAAAAATGTTACTTGAATTAGAAAAACCGCTGCCACTACCTGCTTACGAACGTATTTTAAAAGCTGCACACTGTTTTAATTTACTTGATGCGCGTAAAGCTATTTCAGTAACTGAACGCCAACGTTATATATTGCGCATTCGAACATTAACCAAAATGGTTGCTGAAGCATATTATGCATCACGTGAAGCGCTTGGTTTTCCAATGTGCCAACATTCACCGTCAAATCAAAGTGCATCAAAGTAGGATTTTAATATTATGCAAAAAACATTTTTAGTGGAAATTGGTACCGAAGAGCTACCACCTAAATCACTCCGCACTTTAGCTGAAAGTTTTGCGGCAAATTTTATTGAGCAACTGGACAATGCCAAGTTAGAACATGGCGAAGTACTTTGGTATGCTTCACCGCGACGCTTAGCATTAAAAGTTCTAAATTTAAATGATACTCAACCCGATAGCCAAATTGTTAAACGAGGACCGGCTGTTAGTGCAGCATTTGATGCTAATGGTAAACCAACTAAAGCAGCTGAAGGCTGGGCTCGTGGTTGTGGTATTACTGTTGACCAAGCAGAGCGTATTCAAACAGATAAAGGTGAATGGTTATCTTATACCCAAAACCAAAAAGGCCAACCTGTTGTTAACCTATTGTGTGATATGGTTAAAGGTGCGTTAAGCAAATTACCTATTCCAAAACCAATGCGCTGGGCAGCTCGACAAGTTGAATTTATTCGTCCGAGTCATACGGTAACGATGTTATATGGTGATGAATTAGTACCGGGCACAATTTTAGACATTGAGTCAAACCGCATCATTCGTGGGCATCGTTTTATGGGTGAACAGGAATTCACCATTGATAATGCCGACCAATATCCAGAAATGTTGGAGCAACGTGGTAAAGTTATTGCCGATTATGACAAACGAAAATCAATTATTAAACAGCAAGCAGAGCAAGCCGCAGCAAAATTAAATGGTAAAGCTGATTTAACCGAAAGCTTGTTAGAAGAAGTCTCGTCATTGGTTGAATGGCCTGTTGTTTTAACGGCTAAATTTGAAGAAAGATTTTTAGATGTACCAGCCGAATCACTGGTTTATACGATGAAAGGCGATCAAAAATATTTTCCTGTTTATGATAAACAAGGAAAATTATTACCGAATTTTATTTTTGTTGCCAATATCGAATCAAAAGATCCGCAAGTGGTCATTTCAGGTAATGAAAAAGTAGTACGCCCACGCTTAGCCGATGCTGAATTTTTTTACAAAACAGATTTAAAACAGCGCTTGGAAGATCGTCTACCTCGTTTAGAAACGGTGTTATTCCAACAACAGCTTGGAACAGTCAAAGACAAATCATTACGAATTGAGTCACTAGCTGGTTTTATAGCCGACAAAATTGGGGCTAATGTCGAACAAGCTAAACGTGCAGGTAAACTTACTAAATGCGATTTAGTCACCAATACTGTTTTTGAATTTCCCGAAACACAAGGAATAATGGGACGTTATTTAGCGCTAAAAGATGGTGAAAGCATTGAAGTTGCCACCGCGATTGAAGAGCAATACAAACCACGTTTTGCTGGGGATGAGTTGCCAAGCACAAATGTATCAAGTGCGGTATCAATTGCCGAAAAAATGGATACGTTAGCCGGTATTTTTGGTATAGGGCAACATCCTAAAGGTGATAAAGACCCTTTTGCTTTACGCCGCGCTGCAATTGGTATTTTGCGTATTATTGTTGAGAATAACTTACCGCTCGATCTTGTCGAATTATCAAATTTTGCTGTTTCATTATATGGTGACAAACTCAACAATAAACAGGTTGTGGAAGATATTGTCAGCTTTATGCAAGGTCGATTCCGAGCCTGGTATCAAGAGCAAGGTTTTACCATTGATACCATACAAGCAGTACTCGCACTTAATCCAACCAAGCCTGCTGATTTTGATGCGCGCATTAAAGCCGTGACACATTTTAGAACACTGCCAGAAGCCTCTTCGCTTGCTGAAGCTAACAAGCGGGTATCAAATATCCTCTCTAAAACAGAATTGGTGATACCTGATGCGGTGAATGCCTCACTACTTGAAGCAGGCGCAGAAGGTGAACTTGCTATGCAAGTTGCAGTATTAACCGATAAATTAGCCCCTTATTTTACTCAAGGTCGTTATCAACAAGCTTTAGTAGAATTGTCTGCACTTAAAGCACCTGTTGATGCATTTTTTGCCTCAACCATGGTCATGGCAGATGATGAAAAAATTAAACTTAATCGGTTAGCATTGCTGAAAAAATTGCAAAATTTATTTTTAAAAGTTGCGGATATTTCATTACTACAATCGTAATTTGTAATTTATTTATCACTATAGTGGTAACCAATTAGGTTACCACCTTATTAGTAGGAACGAGACATGCAAATCGAAGTATCTTTTTCTCAAGTATTTAATCAAACAACTAATTTTGTCAAAAACCGTTTTTTACAACTCGTTATTATCAGTTTTATCGTCAGTTTAATTACAACATGTATCAGTAGTTATTTAATTGATCCACAAATGTTTAAACAATTATCGAGCACGACTATGACAGTCGATCAATTATTAATGTATGTATTAAAACCTGCGTTAATTAGTTTGGTCATCACTTTCATCATGCAAGCGATACTACTTGCTGTTGTTTATAACTATTCAATCCACGATAAATTCGATTTTAATCTTATCTTATCTCGAATGTTACCAAATGCGCTTAATATCATAAGTTTTTACCTAACTTATTTGTTTATCATTCTGTTTGCTATGATATTTTTAACATTGATATTTATGATGTTGCAATTTATTTTACCCGCTAAAATGGTAACGTTTTTGTTTGGTGTATTAATCATTGCCGCAATATTGCTGATAGTAACAATTTCTTATTATTTTCAAGGTTCAATTATTGCACCTTCAACAAAAACGTTTATTCAACATTTTGTAGAAAGTCATAAATATGCCATTTCTTATTGGCGTTTAACCGTTCCAATGGTTTTAATTTATTGCACGGTATCAATTCTCTTTTCTATTGTCGATAGTGCACTTAATAACCTTGTAATAAATATCATCAGCTCAACTTTGCAAATACTCACAAGTATTTTTTGTATTTGTTTCTTCTATCGTCTAACTATTCTGTCAAAGAATGAGCAACTATCACATAACACACCTGAGCAAAATAATAATTTAACTATCTAACATTATTTACGCTTATTCTTAATCACTCTATTAACAAATGTGAATAGAGTGATTAAAATTAGACAATCATTTCTATTATCTAATTCTTTTGGAAAACACGATGACGCCCGCAATTGACCAACTAAAAAAATTGAGAATTCCATTCAAAATTCATCAATATGATCATGATCCTAATCAGACCCATTATGGTCAAGAAGCAGCAAATAAACTCGATCCAAGTTTACACATTACATCCAACCAAATATTTAAAACTTTAGTCGTAACTTTAAATGGCAATGATAAAACATTAGCAGTTTGTGTTGTACCTGTTGATTACCATTTGGATCTAAAAAAAGCGGCAAAAGCATTAAATTGTAAAAAAATAGAGTTGGCCGATGCCCATTTAGCGCAAAAAATCACGGGGTATTTGGTAGGAGGAATCAGTCCATTGGGACAAAAAAAACAGCTCACCACACTTATTGATCTTAGTGCTAATGATCTTAGCTCAATGTTGATATCTGGCGGTAAAAGAGGTCTCGAAATCGAAATTAAACCACAAGATCTTGTTAACGCATTACCTGCACAATTGGTTGATATTAAAGCCTAATTTGCTGATCATATCATGTTGGGTTAGTTTAATATTTATATGGTAATTTAAAACTTAAAATAGAATGATGGGAAAATACAAAGACCTTAAGGGATTACCTTAAGGCCTAAAATACCCTGTCAAAAGTAAATATCGACAGAAAAAAATTATTTAATTGCTTCTTTCAAGCTTTTACCTGATACGAACGCTGGTACTTTGCCTGCAGCAATTTTGATTTCTTTACCTGTTTTAGGGTTACGGCCGATACGAGCATTTCGATGATTAACTTTGAATGTACCAAAACCAACTAATTGCACTGGATCTCCAGCTTTTAATGATTCAGTAATAGCTGCTAAAGTTGCTTCTAATGCAGTTTTAGCTGCAACCTTAGTAATATCCGCTTTGCTAGCAATTGCATCTACAAGTTCTGTTTTATTCATGGAGATATCCTTACATAATTATTTTATTGTTAAAGTTAACATTATAAGCAATGTCAATAACCGACTTTGCCCCTGTAAACAATGTTTAGATTACATTGATGTTAAATGTAGTCTATATTCATCCAATGTTAAAGAAAAATTTAGTAAAAAATAAAAAAATAGGGCATTCAGCGGCTTAATTGCTCAAAAAAACACCAATATTGCTTATTTGAGCCGCCCTAATATCGTCTTTTAAACCCTTTATTAGATCAATCTTGTCATGAGATTCTTCGCGCAATAATCGAAATATTTCCCATTGCAAATCAAATTCTTCAATCACACCCGGTAAATTTAACTGTTCATCTTTGGAAAGATAAGTATCTAATTTTGTCATTTCGAATTCAGCTACCGTGGTTGCCGATATACTACTAACTTTTGCTGTATGTTCGGCAATATCATCCGTTAGATGAGCATGTATAAGCTCACTTAAGGCCTGACAAGCATCAATCGCAGGATAGATCATATAAGCGCTATCTTCATTCACAGTGGGAATAATCGCCTCTAATTTTTCTAATTGTAAATCAAAATTAATTTTAACTTTCTCAACTAATAATGACTCCCACATTAAATCAAGAATGTTTTTATAGCTTTTAGCATCATCCTCATTATGCTGTTGCTTAGTATAATAGACATAATTTGGGTACATTCGTTCACATAAGCAAACCATAAATAAATATTGTTGCCATGGTGCTAATTTTTCAACTCTTAACTGAACTGGATTTTTAATCATAATGAAACCTTTTAGACCGCTCGTGTACAGCCTCAATTAAATATTGTACATGTTCTACGGGAATATCTTGGTGAATACCATGCCCTAAATTAAAAATATGACCATTATGGAATCCAAATTCATTAAGCACAGCTTCAACATTTGATTCTATTGTTAACTTTCCGGCATACAACACAGATGGATCTAAATTGCCTTGTACCGCAATGCGTCCTTTTTGGGCAATATGGCTCAAATTCACAGTCCAATCAACACCAATTGCATCACATCCTGTATTCACAATACTATCTAACCATAACCCACCACCTTTGGTGAAAAGTGTGACTGGCACATAGGACGAAATAGCTTGAGTTTTATGACCTCGTTTTAATTTTGATAAAATTAACTGCATATAATGCAGTGAAAACGTTTGATAACATTGATGGCTTAAAACGCCACCCCAAGTATCAAATATCATGAGCGATTGAGCGCCCGCTTCGATTTGGGCATTTAAATATAACGCGATGCTTTCGGCAAGCTTTTCAAGAAGTAAATGTAAAACTTTCGGTTTGCTATACAGCATTTTTTTTATTTTAGTAAACGTTTTACTACTTCCCCCTTCAATCATATAAGTTGCTAATGTCCATGGGCTACCCGAAAATCCAATCAACGGAACTTTACCATTAAGTTCTTTTTTGGTTAGGCTTATTGCATCCATCACATATCTTAATGAATCATTTGGATCGGGAATAGGTAACTGCTCAATATCAGACAAGCTCGATATTGTTTGACGAAATTTTGGTCCTTCACCCGGCTCGAAATACAGACCTAATCCCATTGCATCAGGTATGGTCAATATATCAGAAAAAATAATAGCCGCATCAAGATCAAAACGCGTTAAGGGTTGTAAAGTCGCTTCACATGCCAGTTCTGGTGTTTGGCACATAGTCATAAAATTACCCGCCTTTGCGCGCAACTGTCTATACTCAGGTAAATAACGCCCAGCCTGACGCATCATCCAAACAGGGGTATAATCAACAGGTAGACATTGTAATGCGCGTAAATAACGATCATTTTTTAATTGGCTCATGATATCCGCTCTTTAAGTAACTATTATATTATGTCAAGCAATGCAACGTTAACATCACGTATCAGTAAAAAATCATAGCGTTTATTTGTGTTCTTGAGGTTGTGATAATGTGAGCTTAGCATAACGAATTAAAGTTTCAGAAATATTTTGCATTACACTACTTTCTGGCGCAAAACGATGCCAATAGAGCATACGTCTTTGATACAAGCCTTCGGTTAAGTTAACTAATTCACCATTTTTTAACTCTTGTTCAACTTGTAACATAGGAATCATACAACAGGCTGAACCTTGTTTAGCAAGTTGTACAAACGCTTCTGATGAACTGGTAATATGACAAATTACACTACCCGGTGTTAAGTTAAAATTTTCCTGTAAAAAAGCTTGATGCATATCATCTAAATGGTCAAAAGCAACAGCTGGTGCTTTGAGTAAAGATGATCGTGTCACACCATTTGGAAAGTATTTTTTGGCAAAATCAGGCGAAGCGACAAAAATGTAGTCGAGAGCACCAAGTAAATCAGATAAACAACCAGGTAAAGGATTAGCTTGAATACTAATTGCAGCAACGACCGTACCTAAACGCAACAGCTCTAAAGTATGCTCTTCATCTTTAATTTGTATATCAAATCGAAGAATATTTTTATCTAAAACTGGTTTTAAAGCCGGTAACACCCATGTAGCCAAAGAATCTGCATTAATCGCAATAGACAATGACAAAGGCGTGGTATTTTGTTCATTATCGCCTAACCATTGTTGTTCTAATAATTCGACCTGATGCAATAATCCTAACAGATGCTCCCCTTGTTTAGTTGCCTTTGGGGGGATTGTTCTCACTAATAGTTGTTGACCAAAAAAGCTTTCTAACTGTTTAATACGTTGTGACACCGCAGGTTGTGTGATACACAATTTATCTGCCGCTCTCTCAAATCCTCGCTCTTTTATTACTGCATCTAAGGCTTGTAATGCTCTATAATCTGGACGCTTCATAATCTCTTTATTAATAAATTGCTCATTGCTTGAATAATCGAGCTATTTTAATTGGCAAAGTTTTAAATAGATCTAAAACTTAAAATATTTTCTAAAAAATACTAATGATTTTTGCTTTCCAATTGGTTACTATGCCATATCTTCAATCATTTTGCTTTTAAAATTTTATTTTTTCGAGAAAATTATATTCTAAATACGGTGATACCATGACACAGGATGAATTAAAAAAAGCCGTCGGCTTTGCAGCGTTAAAATTTGTCAAACCCGATTCATTAGTTGGTGTAGGCACAGGGTCAACTGCATCATATTTTATTGATGCCTTAGCAACAATAAAGGATCAGATTAGAGGAACGGTTTCTAGTTCCGAAGCATCAACCCAAAAATTAAAAGATTATGGGATTCCCGTATTGGATTGTAATGAAGTTGATAGTTTAGATGTATATGTAGATGGTGCCGACGAAATTAATCATCTGTTGCAGATGATAAAAGGTGGAGGAGCCGCGTTAACGCGTGAAAAAATTGTCTCAGCATTATCCAAACAATTTGTGTGTATTGTTGATGAATCAAAAGTTGTCGATGTGCTTGGCAAATTTCCATTACCGGTAGAAGTGATCCCTATGGCGCGTTCTTATGTTGCACGTGAACTATTTAAACTCGGCGGTAAACCAATTTATCGTCAAGGTGTAATCACTGATAATGGCAATGTTATCTTAGATGTTCATGATCTTATCATTGCAAAACCAATGGAATTAGAAAATCGAATTAATAATATTGCTGGCGTTGTAACAGTAGGTCTATTTGCCAACAAAGGGGCTAATGTAGCACTGGTTGGAACCCGTTCAGGTGTAAAAGAAATTACACCGAGCTATTAGTTATCGCTTAGCTAATACGTTAATTTAAAAAATAAAAATATAACAATAAGCAGCAATAGATATGCTTAAATAAAGAGAGGAAAAAAATGGTTGTTCAGGCGTTAAGCAAAGATGATAATAAATTTTTATTACTCGAAGGTGTCCATCAAAGTGCAATTGATACATTAAAATCTGCAGGCTTTACCAACATTGAATATCATAAAGGTGCCCTATCGCCATCGGAGCTTCAACAAGCAATAAAAGATGCGCGATTTATTGGAATCCGATCAAGAACGCATTTAACCAAAGACATCATAGATGCAGCACCAAAACTTGCCGGAATTGGTTGTTTTTGTATTGGTACCAATCAAGTCGATCTAGATACAGCTGCCGTTAAAGGTATTCCGGTATTTAATGCACCATTTTCTAATACTCGATCGGTTGCTGAGCTGGTATTAGCCGAGGCAATTTTATTACTTCGTCGTGTACCCGAAGCCAATGCTAAAGCACATCAAGGAAAGTGGAATAAGATTGCAACTGGTTCTCATGAAGCTCGTGGTAAAAATTTAGGCATCATTGGTTATGGGCATATTGGCAGTCAATTAAGCGTTTTAGCGGAATCTTTAGGGATGAACGTCTATTTTTACGATATTGAAACCAAATTACCATTAGGTAATGCCAAACAAATTTCAACCATGAAGGAGTTGTTGCAATTAAGTGACATTGTTAGCTTACATGTCCCCGAAAATTCAACAACAATTAATATGATTAGTCAAAATGAAATTGATATGATGAAGTCCGACGCCATTCTTATCAATGCCTCTCGTGGTAAAGTTATCGATCTTGATGCATTAACTCAAGCACTACAAAGTCATAAATTAAGTGGCGCGGCTATCGATGTGTTTCCTACTGAACCGGCCACCAATAGCGATCCATTTGAATCACCTTTGTGCAAATTTGATAATGTCATCATAACGCCTCATATTGGTGGTTCAACCACTGAAGCTCAAGAAAACATTGGTATTGAAGTGGCAACAAAACTGGCTAAATACTCCGACACAGGTGCTACCTTGTCCGCTGTAAATTTTCCTGAAGCATCATTACCGATTCCGGCAAAAGGATCTAGCCGTTTTATCAACATACACAATAACCAACCCGGCGTATTGACAGCAATTAATACATTATTTGCAGAACAAGGATTGAATATCTCGGCTCAGTATTTACAGACCGATCCCAAAATTGGTTATGTTGTTATTGATATTGAAAGAGTAGAACAAAATAAAGCTGAAGAATTATTAGTTAAACTCAAAAGTGTACCAGGCACAATTAGAGCAAGATTACTCTTTTAAATAATAAAATAGGCTAATAACGTGCTTAGAATAAAATATAGTCTATTTATAGTATAAAGGGGATTGATGAATTCTAAATCCCCTTAATCAATGAAATTAGCCTAATCTAAAATCACGATAACATGATTCTTTTTTGGCTAAACTCAGTAGCTTGTAAAGCTGTGTGAAATCAGCGCTTACCATTAAATATAAAATGTAGTTTTTAATGACTACTAATAAGTAATACAATTTTAAAAAAGTTATCTTAATAAAATAACGTTATTTTTTGGGTTGTGGTTGTATAGCAAATTAGTTATCCATTACTTTTACTTTGATAACGTTAATGTTGCGCTCAACGAATGCATCATAGTATTTATCATCTAAGTTATCATCAGTGATAATAGTATCAACAGCACTTAAATCACATACAACATTGGGGCTACGTCGCCCAAACTTTGAAGAATCTGCTAACAAAATTAATTTAGCAGCAGCTTTACTCATGGCAACACTGCCATGATAACTTTCATTAAATGTGGTTACACCTCCAACTAAATCTACACCATCAGCCCCCATAAAAAGTTTATCAAAAGTGTAACATTCAAAGGCTGCAATTGCTGAGGCATTATTATTATGAAATGATGCCGATTTTCGCCGGAAAGTGCCCCCCGTTAATATTATGGTTTGGTCGTTATCATTAGCAACTAATTCATTAACCATATGTAAACTATTGGTCATAATAGTAAGATTATTGAATCGGGCAAGCATTGGAATCATCTGGGCAACGGTACTACCTGCATCAAAAATAATCGAATCGCCCTCATGAATCAATTTTGCCGCTTCTTTAGCTATCGCTTTTTTTTGCGCAGTATTGATATAAGTTTTATGATCAATCGCCCTATCACCAATTTCCCTATTTAACATAGCCCCACCATAAGTACGCAGGACTAAACCACTTTCATTTAGTTGTGTAAGGTCTTTGCGAATAGTGGTACCTGTTGTTTTAAAATGGGCGACCAATTCATCAACACTGACTTGCCCATGATTTTGTAGATATTCTAAAATAGCTGTTTGCCGTTGCTTTACTTTCATACCCAGTTACCACCACTTATCATTGTTAACCAACAAAATAAATTTATTTTAAAAAATATTATACTTCATTATGAAAGAAAATACTTTTCAAAATAAAAGTTATTTATTTGTTGTTAATGCAATAGTAAGCGCGCTTTGTGAGGCAAGATCATAGGGAAAAATGTTTTCTGGAATAATATTCGATACCAACATCCCATGTAACTGTGGAATGGGTTTAGGTAAAGCAAACACGGTAATACCTTTCATGCGGACTGAATCAATCACGACCTGATTTTTGTCTAACGATACCGCAATTAAAACCCTTGGTTTAAAACGTTTGGTTTTACTTCGACCAACGCCTAAATACGCCCCTTTTTTTAAAGCTAAAAAAGCTTGATTAAAACGGCGAATTTGCAACCAACTAAATACAATTTGAATACACCAAGCAATTAAAGCAACAATAATAAAAGTGGTTGTCATATTCATATGCGCTTTTCCAGTATTGATTGAGTTAAACAGAGTGCGAAAGCATTAAACTTGCTTTCGCACTTTATTTTAACTAGAACATCACTTGACCGCCAGTAATGTTAATTGATTGCCCAGTACAATAAGAGGCTTTGTCACTTGCATAAAATAACAGTACATTGAGCACATCTTGATAATCACACCCCCGTTTAAGTGGCACTTTATCAATATATACTTGCTCAACTTCACTCTCTGGAATGCCTAATTTTTTAGCATATTGTGGAATTAGCGATTGAAACATAGGTGATTTAAGCAAATTACCTAACATTAATGAGTTAACAGTAATGCCATGATCAGCAAGATCCAGGGCCAAAGATTGAGTTAAGCCAACACCACCAAATTTAGCCGCACTATATCCTGAATTATGTTTGCTTCCAACTTTACCTGATTTGGAATTAATTTGAATAATTCGCCCCGCTGTTTTATGTTCAATCATTACTTTGGCAAATTCCCGCGCACATAAAAAATAACCGGTGAGATTAACATTTACTGACAATTGAAAATCATTTAATGCAAAATTGGTAATTGGCGCTGCTCTGGCAATACCTGCACTGTAAACCATCAAATCAAGACGTTTAAAACAACTATTAACATCTTGAGCTAATTGGATAACACTTTCTTCGTTGGTCGCATCGACACCAAAACCTTTAGCCGTACCTGAACCATGTTTTTGATTAATTGCTTGAGCTACTTTATTAGCATTATCTATATTTAAATCAGCGACAACAACTTGATAACCAGCATCAGCAATACCATGACATAAAAATTCACCGAGTGTTTGCCCACCACCTATAATGACCGCGACTTGTTTCATTTTTATATTCCTTCATTACTTAAAATTTTAATTTCATCATTTACATTAAGTTGAATTGGCAGTTTACCTTGTACATGCACTGTACCTGGCAATTCCGCTTGCTGATTACCATCAAACCTTAATGTGATATGACCTAATTCACGAAAATTAACGCTAGCAACATCACCAACAGAGGTGATTTGATAAATATGATTACCTAATTGTAATGATTGACCCACGGCGAGTTCCTGTTTTAAATCATCATGATTATGAATAAAACAGTAATCAGCTAAATCTGCTGGTGCGCCTTGTTTGAATAATATCAGCATCCCATCAGCTAAAGTAGCTTGCGCAAAGTCACCAATTTGATTAATAGTTGAATGATAAATAACCTTTGACATTATTAACCTTCTTTCTTCTTTAATGTGCGTTTATTCATTTCAAACTAGACAAAAGATCACAGCTTAAATATCTAGTTTTTCCCACAAATTATTGATAGATAAATAACGATACCGCCCAAGCAATAAGCACGGTTGGGGCGCCTGTTAAAAATCGACTAACCAAAACAGACGGTACGCCAACTCTAACCGTGTCTTGTTTAGCTTCGGCAAGTGATAAACCGACAGGAATAAAATCACATGCAGCTTGTGCATTAATTGCAAAAAGCGCAGGCAAAGCTAAATGCGGCGGAATATTGCCTAGCCCTATTTGTACACCAACTAAGGTACCAATGACTTGTGCAATAACGGCTCCAGGACCTAAAAATGGCGAAAGCAATGGGAAAGAACAAATTAAAGCTAAAATGACTAACCCAATGGGGTTATTGGCTAAAGGAACCAAACCATGAGCAATAAAATCACCTAATCCTGATGCAATAATGATACCGATTAAAGCTGATACAAAAGCCATAAAAGGTAAAATCGTTTTAAGGACAGTGTCGATAGTATCGCGACCAGCTTGGAAAAAAACGGCCACTCCCGATCCCATTCCTATGCCGATTTTGGCCAGTAAACCATCACTCTGTTCAGTAATTTTTTTACTACTGTCATAGTGTTTAAACTCAGAATCTTTATTAGCTTTAGCTTGCTGCGTTTGCGTGACAGAACTCTCTTTAACTGTCTGTGAGTCCTTATCGATTAATTTAATGTTATTAGGTTTTACCGCAGAAACATAAATATCTTCAACAATATATTGAGCCAAGGGACCGGATTTACCTGTAGCATGAATATTAATCGTAGGTACACGATTTTTTGGGTAAATACCACAACGTAACGTACCACCACAATCAATTACTGCAACACCGATTTCCTCTTTTGCTGGCTCACCTTCTTTAAAACCATCAATCGCTTCCCAACCCGTTAGTTGAACTAAAGTATCAACGATTGCCGGTCTTGTTCCTGCTGCAATGTAGACAATCTTTTTTCCTTCGATTACAGGTAGTTCCAAAGGGCCACCCCAACCTGCTTCGCCTTTTTCTATTCGAATAAATTTAGCCATTTTCGTTTCCTCTTTATCTTGATAGATGAATGTTATAGATGCACTTCTCTATCTAATTTAATCCCCATTTTTCTTTCAAAGACGGCAGTACAAAAATCGGTAATCCAACCTCGAAAGAAGTTTGTGACCAAACCAACAAGAAAATAACTAACCGCTAATGGACCTAATGGAAGATTCAACGTTGTTAGTCCAGCAGCAATACCTAAATACACAAACAGCTCACCAGGATTAACATGAGGAAAAAGTCCATTCATCGAGTGACAGCTATAAGAAGAAGCAGCATAGTAACTTGGCTTGTAATACTCTGGCATAAAACGCCCTAAACTTAATGTCATCGGATTACAAAAAACAAAGGTTCCAATTAATGGTAGTAGTAAGTACCGAGAAATTGGATTACCAGCGCAAGCCTGTGCTAGGCGTTCTATGCGATCTTGCCCAATAAATTTAATTACTGCATTCATCACAACCAGTAAAGAGATTAATAACGGTAAAATTCCTGTTACCATTCCTACTAATACTTTACCTCCCTCTTGGAATAGCCCTATAAACCATTCAGCACCAAATGAAATAGCGTCAATCATATTGCCTCCTATTAAGTTAAACTTTGTCGACATATTAACAACATTAAAAGAAAAAACTTTTATATAGATCACAATTTGAAACATTTTCTTTCATTTTGAAAGAAAATGTTTCAAAAAAAATGGGAGAACATAAAACAAGACAAAAATAATAGTTTGCTGAAATAGCAGTAATAGCTAAAAATAGTTGATTTTCATTGGACATTAACGCTGAGTTGGCGTAATTTTATATAAGAAAATTTATTTATTATTTAACCGAGGAGAATGTGTTATGGCTAAAACGACTAACTCTACAAAAAGCGCCAAAAAACTTCAACAAGCAGCAATTTTATTCCCAACTGATTTAGGTGAAAAAGCATCAAAAGATATCTCTAGTGCTATGAATTCAGTATTAGCAGATGTATTTGCTTTATATTTAAAAACTAAAAACTTCCATTGGCATGTAAGCGGTCCTCATTTTCGTGATTATCACTTAATGTTAGATGATCATGGTGAAGAATTATTTGCGATGACTGATCCTATCGCTGAACGCGTGCGTAAATTAGGTGGAACCACCCTTCGTTCAATCGGTCATATTTCAAAATTACAAAGTATTTCTGATAATGATGCTGATTTTGTTGAACCATCAGATATGCTTGCTGAACTTTGCCAAGATAATATTAAACTTACATCTCGTATGCGTGAAGCACACGATATTTGCGATAAATATAATGATACCGCTACAGCAAGCTTAATCGAAGAGTGGATCGATCAAACTGAAAGACGTGCTTGGTTCTTATTTGAAACAGGTCGTAAAATGGATTCTTCTGGTCATTAATATTTGTTATATTTAATAATAAATAACAATAATTAAGAGACACAAACTGTGTCTCTTAATTTTATAAGATATTAGGGAGAATAGAAAATGAGTAAAAAAATTGCGGTATTAGTAGGTAGTTTACGCAAGGATTCTTTTAACTTAAAAGTCGCAAAAATATTTCAAGAAATTGCACCTCCATCACTCTCATTAAAACTAATTTCTATTGGTGATTTGCCTTTATATAATGAAGATATTGACACCGATACACCACCTTCATCTTACACCCGTTTTCGTCAAGAAATCGCAGCATGCCAAGGCGTTATTTTTGTCACACCTGAGTATAATCGAGGCTTACCAGCTGTTATCAAAAATGCTTTAGATGTGGGTTCTCGTCCTTACGGTAAAAGCGTTTGGTCGAAAAAACCAGCAGCAGTTGTTTCTGTTTCACAAGGTGCAATCGGTGGATTTGGTGCAAATCATCAATTACGCCAATCTTTAGTATTTTTAGATATGCCGACACTACAACAACCCGAAGCTTATATTGGTAATATCAATTCATCATTCGATGAAAACGGCAATATAACGGCAAAAACTAAAGAATTCCTTTCTCTAATCATTAATAGCTATGCAAGTTGGGTTGAAAAACTCAATTAATAGTCCTTTATTTCCGTATTCACAGCCAATATAATTGGCTGTGAATATTTCGCCATTAAGTTAATGCCTTTACATGCCAATATTTTTTCCTAATTGTGAACAAGAATTATTACAACGAGCTGAATTAGCAGCTGGTTATACTTTTGCTGATATCGCAAAATATTTGAATATGCCGATGCCACAAAATCTTACTAAACAAAAAGGTTGGGTTGGCAATCTAATTGAAACTTTTTTGGGAGCAAATGCAGGTAGTAAGGCCGAACGGGATTTTGCTAGTTTAGGCATTGAACTTAAAACCATTCCCATTGATAACCAAGGAAAACCTTTAGAAACCACTTTTGTTAGTGTAGCCCCTTTGATGGCAAACCACGGGGTCATTTGGGAAACAAGTCATGTCAAATATAAATTGACTAAAGTGCTTTGGATCCCAATACAAGGAGAAAGAACTATTGCATTGGCAGATCGCAAAGTTGGTCGTCCTATTTTGTGGATGCCATCCCCTCAACAAGAACAACAGCTAAAACAAGATTGGCAAGAACTGATGGATATGATCACTCTTGGCCAAGTTGAAAAAATTACAGCTCGCTATGGAACCTATTTACAAATTCGCCCCAAAGCGGCTAACGGTCGTGCATTAACAGAAGCAATTGGTGAAAATGGTCAAATTATTTTAACTCGACCTCGCGGTTTTTATTTAAAAAAGTCATTTACTTGGAAAATTTTAAATAACGCAATTAAATAATATTACCACTCAGTTATTTTAATAAATGCAGTAATAAATACCATTAATTTACCACCAACAATATGATTGATAACACTGTAATGATTATCAAACTCTCTGTCCTATTTTTTACCAATCTTCTCACTTTGTTATTTAACTACACCTTATTTTTTACGAAAGCGATTTAGGTGGGATCAATTGTGTCAACAAAAAACAGACTAAGGATATTTTTAAGCATAATACTTGTCTGATTTTTACCTTAGGACTATCAGCGGTATTGCTGAAAAGTTATCTATTGCTAAAAAAGGTATTGTTATTTTCACTAAAAAAATATTCCAACATTTAAACAATGTGTTTAAATTATTAGCTCAAAACGTGTTGCGGCTATCACTATAATGGTCTTTTTTACTAACAAGTTACTGTTGGTTGTATTGTATGCTTTTTACTAAAATTATTAGCGTTGTTACCATTTTCACTATCGCATTGATATGCTGCATAAATGCATAACAAATTTTATTTATAACAGATAAAACAGCGTCCATATTTGGTAATTTTACTGCTAATGTTAAAGGTACATTATTGCCGCTGTTATTAGTGGTTTGCCATTGTATATTTTACGGTGCTGGTTTTGCCATTTTTTGTTTTATCAGGCATTAAAGAAAAAGTTTTACCAAAAACGGATTGTGCAAGCTTATCGTTGTTCATAAAATTATTAGTTAAATTATTCAAGTGACAGTAAAAGAGTTATCAGTTTTATTAAGCTGATAACTCAAATACATCTAATGATTAGGCAAATCACCGACCCAAAAGTCGATTTATAGTGAATTAATTTATTTGATATTGAACATTAATATTTTTGAGTTGCGTTGATAATTGTAAAGTTGTTTCTTTTTAATCGGCAAATCATCAACTTCAGCTGGATTGAACCCTTTTTCTCTAAACCAATGAATACTCCGGGTTGTGAGTACAAAAATTTTTTCCAATCCTAGATTAGTGGCGCTTTCAGCGATTTTTTCGATCAACAGATCGCCGCGCGATGAATTTCGATACTGCGGATGGATAGCAACGCAAGCCATTTCGCCCATTTTTTCTTCGGGATATGGATAAAGTGCTGCACAACCAATAGTCATATTATCACGTTGAATGATTGTAAATTTATCAATTTCCATCTCTAACTGTTCTCGTGAACGTTTAACTAAAATGCCTTGTTCTTCAAGTGGACGAATAAGTTCTAAAATACCACCAATATCGTTGATTGTTGCTGTGCGAATTTGTTCAGAATGTTGCATTGCTACTTGTGTACCAATGCCATCACGCGAGAATAGTTCTTGCAAAATTGCGCCATCGACTAAATAACTGACTAAATGACTTCGTCTTACGCCATTGCGACAAGCTTTCGATGCTGCCCGTAAAAATCGAGCTTCGCTCGAAAGTGGCTTTCCATGCTGTTCTTTTTGATTAACATAGTTATCAGCATCAATAGGAAAAAGATCTGTAATTACTTTACCCTGTTCGTCAAGCACACCCTGTTCAGCGCAAAAACTAATTAATTTATCGGCTTTCAAACGTATTGCAACTTCGGCTGCAACATCTTCTGAAGATAAATTAAAACTTTCCCCTGTTACCGATACCCCCACAGGTCCAAGTAATACAATTGAACCGCGATTTAATTGCTCATCTATCGCTTCAAAGTTAATTCGGCGAATTTTGCCTGTATGGCAATAATCAATACCATCATCAACACCAAGTGGCTGAGCAATAACAAAATTGCCACTTACCACATTAATATGCGCACCTTGTAATGGCGTATTATTTAAGCACATTGATAGACTGGCTGTAATATTGAGCTGCAATAGCCCTGTAACTTGTTTAACAATATCTAGCGTGTTGGCATCAGTAATTCGCGTATTCTTATGATAGTTAGGTTCAATATTATGATGTTTAAGTGATTCGTCAATTTGATTACGTGCACCATTAACAATGACCAGTTTTATACCAAGACTGTAAAGCAACCCGATATCACTAATAATGCTTGAATAATTATTACTTTTTAATACCGCGCCTGTTAATAAAATTACAAACGTTTTTCCATGATGAGCATTGATATAAGGTACTGAATGTCTTAGCCCTTCGACTAATTCAGTTGTTCTTTCTTTCATCTTAATCACCGTTATCAAAATGAATATTTATTCATATTTATTGTAATTTTATTTATTTTTAATTTAATGGCAAGTAATATTTTCAAAATCGATTAAAAGCTAAAAATTAGACAAATTAAGATCAACGAACATAAATTGATCATAACTGTATTTAACAATAACCACTAAGACCAACCATATTGATTAACAAATGCAGTGATAAACTTGAACTTTAAACCATAGCATCAAATAGGCATGCTTTTTTTAAGCATGCCTTATCATGTTTCATGATTATTAGACAGACAACCCAATAGGTTTAAGAAATGATCTATAAATTATTTTTTGATTGAGCAACTTTTTAATTATTTATCCGTAATTGTATGCGATACGTTAAAAACGGTTCGGTAACGCATCAATACAACAATAGCCAATATGGTACCAATCCCCGCTATTATGGCATCACTCAACATAACATAACGTAAACCCAAATTAGTTGATACCCAGCCAATTAAAAACGGGATTATGGCGGTTGCAATACTGGAAGAAGTAAAAAATATACCCAGCACTTTACCCTTACCTGATGGAAAAAATTCAGCCATGGTGGTGAGTGCAAGTTGTAAAACGCCGCCTGCCGCAGTAAAACCAAGTACAAAACCACCGATCATACATAATGCAGGGGTTGGGTTAAAATACATTACTATCAACATGATAGTTGAAAGTAGTGGATAAAACACAACAATATACACAGGTTTAATTAAGCTTTTCACCAAAAGTGAAGTTAAAAATACACTGGCAAGTGTCCCAATACCATAAGAAGAAAAAGCTTGTACTGCACCCGAAGAATCCATACCCGCAACTGTTTGTGAAAAATCTTTTAAACAAGACGAAACCAGATAAAAGGTCGCGGTTGAAGTGAAACCAATGATGATAAAACAGATACCTTCTATCCAAAAATTAGCCTTTTGTTTTAAAACAGGCGTTGTTTTTTCATTTTTTTCTAGATTCTCTAGCTCTTGCTCTGGCGTGAGTTTGTGGTTTGGAAAAGGCATCTTAAACACTATCAATGCATTTAACCCTAAAATAACGCAACAAAAAATGAATGACCAACCATAATATGCTTGGTTAGCCATAATCATGCCGACAATGATAGGCAACAAGGATTGCCCTGCTGCAATAGCTGCTTTAATTAAAATAGATGCTGAGCCCGGTGATTTAGGAAAAGCTTCCATAAGCGCTGGATAAGTACCGGCATCAAGTGTTGAGTTGGCAATGCCACCTAAAATAGCAAACATAAAGGCAATTTGTACACTCGGGCTAACTAAAATTCCTAGTAGAAAACCGATATAAAACAATCCACCTAAAACAATGAAGGGTTTACGACCAAGTCTGTCGGATAACGATCCCATAATAAATAATACTAATAATCGGCCTATACCCAATCCCATCATCACGTTGTAAACACTTTGCTTTGCTTCGCTGATCAAATTTAATTGTACTGCCGTGAGTACCTCTTTATTTAAAGTAAACAGATAAGCAGATTGTGGGTTAAATTGAGCAGCTAAATAATCAATATTTAATCCCAAAATAATCGCGCCCATTCCATGCACAAAGTAGTTGATATATAAACAACTTGCTGTGCCCCAATATCGGTTTTTCATTCCTCAATTCCTATATATATCAAAAAGGTATTATTTTTAATTTTGTTTTAATATTGAACACAAATACTTAAATCAATCATTATATTTTTGTAATATCAATAACGTTTTTAAATCGATAAAAAACAATTGAACCTAAGATTAAACTTAATGACGCAATAAAAAAATCAATCAAAATTGCATAACTAACATCAATCATAGCAAGTTTTGGCACAATCAGTGGAATAACCACAAAAGATAATCCACTAAAAGTATACATACAACCAACAGCAAGTCCTTTACGGCTTGGAAACATTTGTTGCATTACCACTAAAGTTAATTGAAGTACACCACCGGCTGCGGTAAATCCCATACCAATTGCTGCAATAACGCACATAACAGGTGAAATATTAAAATAAAAAATAATCAGAACAATAGCTGACAATGCAGGTAATATTATGATGCAAAAGATAGGTTTCAAAAAATGTTTAACGACAAAAGCAGTCACAAATACCGATATAATCGATGCGGTACTGTAATAGCTAATTAATTGTTTAGCATCAAGGTCACTCATATTTACGCCTTCAGTTGCAATAGTTGGCAACCATTGCAAAATAATGACAAATGTTGCTGTTGTAGTAAATCCCATAATGATCAATAAAATGCCTTCAAATGCAAATTTAGGATGGCTTTTGAAATAGTTCTCTGAACCTTGGCCACCTTTAATTGAAGTATCTTTGTGAGGAAATTTTTTAGGTAATAATAATATGCCATTTATCACTAAATAGGCCGTAAAGCCAAGAAAAGCCCAACCATACCAAATTTGATTAGTGTCAAAAAAAGTAACGATAAAAGGAAGTACTAAAGTCCCAATAGAAATAAACGCTTTTATTAACACACTTGCTGAACCGGCAGAACTTGGAAAGCATTCAGTCAATGCAGGCATGGAACCTGTGTCTAAAAAAGAATTCCCCGCCCCAACTGCAATGGCCAGACAAAAAGCGAGATGAATGTTGGTACAAAATATCATACCAATAAAGAAAACCGCGTAACACGCCATACCGAGGAAAATAAAAAGCTTACGACCAAATTTATCTGAAAGTATTCCACCAACAAACATTAAAAAGATTTTTCCAATACCTATACCTGAAGCAACATAGCCTAATCCAATAAGATCAGTGTTAAGCTGTTTTGTAAGATCAATGGAAAATTGCATAATCACAATTAGTGCAATACTTTGAATGATATAATTAGCGTAAATAGACCCGACAATTCCATAAGAATTGACTTTTAACGTATCCATTTGTCGTACTCCATATTTGAAATATATTTAAAACTAAACTGTTAATCGAATTCAATATACAAGTATTAATATTAATCTAAAAGCGATAACTATTAATTTATTAAGAATATTTTACTGATATTACTTTACCAACTCTATGATGGTAAACAAAACCAATAGATGAGGCAGATAAATTAATAAAACCCGATAACTTTTCATAAAAAATACCACATAATAATGTGGTATTTTATCTAGGTTTAGGCAAAACAAGTTGATTAATTATTCAACATTTCAAGCATTTGGCTTAAAATTTGATGTTCATCTTGATCGACATTAACAACATAATGGGCGGCATCATGATATAAAGGCAATCGTTCCGCTACGACTTTTTCCATTTCATCTACAATTGATAAACCCGTAAGAGAAGGACGCTGAGCAATATTTGGATCTTTCATTAAACGAGCTGCTAACGTCGCCGCTGGCGCAGAAAGAAAGATAACAATACCATTTTGTTTCATAAATTGGCGATTATGATCCGCTAAAACCATTCCACCACCTGTAGCAATGACCCGATTAGGTTTTGCTGTATCAATCAGTACTTGGCTTTCTCTTGCCCTAAACCCTTCCCAGCCCTCTTTTTCAACAATTTCGGCCACTGTTTTTTGGGTGGTTTCGAGTAAATGACAATCTGTATCAATGAAAGAAAACGATAGCTTATTTGCTAACATTTTTCCCATTGTTGTTTTGCCAGCTGCTCTTGCGCCGACGAGAAAAATTGGTTTATTCATATTGGGTCCTTTCAGATTGACAGATCTCAGAATATTTTGTCTATGCTAGTGATTCACTTTATCTTTTGCAACATTTTTTTTACATTTAATCTTGTAAAAATAAATACTATTGATTTATATGAATATGTTTTTCATAAAACTGTCAAAGAATGTAAAATAATATTTACACCAATAAGATTATTAAGTCATTCATATTACAAAAAATAACCGCTAGCACAGTTTTTCTAGACCTCGAAAATAAAGTTCAGTGGCAATGGATTGGTGTAATCGCCATTGAATCACATCAAGATCTGGATTGACTTTTTTAAACTCTTCATATGTCATGAAGTAACGAATAGTATTACTGCCAACCCGATCATTAATGCCTTTAATGATAAGATTGATTTTATCGTGGCGAATTTTTTTTAATTCTTGCATCGCTGTTGCTACAAATTCAGGAACAGGCAACTTACCGCTTTCCCAGTCATGCCAAGTTTTAATGTCTGTTTTACCAATATATTCACTCGCTTCTAGCACTTTTAACATCAAAAAACGACGATAAGCTTGCAATTCAAGATTTGTCATAAATACTCCTTGTATTCACATTGTGAAATTACAAAATTCATTAAATTTATATCCAGGCAATCAATATGTCAGAATAATAGAACAATATGATCAATGTTCTAACATACATCAAATTAACATTGATAAGATGTATGTTATTTTTTCAATATTTATTTTGCTGCTAGCGCGTCTATTACCGCTTGTTTTGCTCGTTGAGACAGTTCTTTTCCTGTCCAAATTTTAAATTGTGCATTTGCTTGACCAATAAACATCTCACGACCAGAAATTGATTCCCAGCCCGCGTTGTGAGCTTCTTGTCTAAATTTTGTGTTATAGGGTGTATAAACAATATCATAAGCCAATCCCTTTCCTTTAAACCATGCTTGTTCATAAGGTGTTTGGTCTTCAAATTTTCCTTGCATGCCTAATGGGGTTGAGTTAACAATGATTTGAGCCTCAACTTTGCTACGATCTTCCCAATCAACAATTTTAAGGTTGAACTCTTTGGCTAGTGCTTCGGGTAGTTCTTTAGAAATATCACTAACGGTAATATCGGTATAACCGAGATCCTGCAAACCCACTACAGCAGCGCGAGCTGCGCCCCCAGCGCCTAACAATAAAACCTTTTTATATTCGGCAGGTAATTTTTTTTGTCTTAATGGCTCCATAAAACCAACAATATCAGTATTGTCACCACAAAGCTTGTCACCATCCCAATAAACTAAATTTGCTGCGCCTGCTTTTTTAACATGATCAGTAACATAATCTAAATAAGGAATAATTGTTTGTTTATGAGGAATAGTGACACATAAACCGCGAATATTTAGTAATCGAACCGATTTGAACAGGTTAGGTATCTCTTCTGGAGGCGTTGGAAATGCAACTAATATAGCTGGAATATTATAATCTTGAAACGAAGTAGTGTGAATTAATGGGCTCATTGTATGCCCTAACGGATAACCGATAATGCCATAGATGTCATATGGCTTAAACTGGTTCATATAATCTCCTTGAAAGTTAGAAAATTAAATCAAAAAATATATTTATCATTTAGTATTAAAGCATATTTATTATAAAATAAAACGATTTTTGTATTTAACTAAAGTAAAGCTCGTTATAAAATAGAAGCAAATTGATAGGTACCTTTATCTTTTTATATCAATCGTTGCTCATAGTGAACTTATTTTTAGTCTAAAATAAGATAATACTTGAGAATCTTTGCATAACAGCGTATACTTCGCTACCTCATTATTATGGGTGTAGTGTGAGAGGTTAGACTGCTTCTCAAATAGAACTGCAGCAAACTAAAAGCCTGACGAGGTTAATTCCATTAACATATTACGCCCAAGGCTTAAGCATAGAAATTTCGGAGAATTATTGACATGTCACGAGTATGCCAAGTAACAGGAAAAGGTCCTTTAGTGGGAAATAATCGTTCTCATGCGATGAATGCTACTAAACGTCGTTTTCTACCAAACCTTCAAACTCACCGTTTCTGGATTGAGAGTGAAAAACGTTTTGTAAAATTACGTGTATCAGCTAAAGGTATGCGTACTATCGATAAAAAGGGTATTGATGCAGTTTTAGCTGAACTTCGTGCCCGTGGTGAAAAGTACTAATAAGGAAACCATATCATGGCTAAAGGTGTACGTGAAAAAATTAGATTAGTTTCTTCTGCTGGTACCGGTCATTTTTATACCACTAGCAAAAACAAAAGAACCATGCCTGAAAAGATGGAGATCAAAAAATATGATCCTGTTGTTCGTCAGCATGTTGTTTATAAAGAAGCTAAAATTAAATAGTTTTGTATAAACGAGAAACCCAGCAAATGCTGGGTTTTTTTATATCTATCTAAAAACAAAAAATATAATTAATATCAAAAATATTACATCAATTGATCTTTATCTTCTATTAGAAAATAACCGAGCACTATTTCCGTTATTAATAGTATTATTTTTAAGTCAGTTTATAATTACTACCTGACTAGACGGCTATTTATGATGAATCATCATTTTTCTAGTTAAAATAAAAGCTTCCATTTTTATAAACAGAAGCTTTTGATAGTAATACACTAATACCTAGATTATTTTAAATATTTTTGTTCATAAGCTCTGGCTTTTGTATCATCAAATGCATTTTCCCAACGTGCAATAACAATTGCCGCTAATGCATTACCAACCACATTAACAACAGTTCGACCCATATCTAAAATACGCTCGACTCCCATAATATAGCCTATACCTTCTAGTGGTATACCGACACTTCCGAGTGTTGCAGATAGCACTAATATTGAAGCACCAGGTACGCCAGCAATACCTTTAGAGGCTATCATTAGAGTAATAACAATAATAATTTGATCTATAATGCTTAAATCCATACCAAATAGCTGAGCTAAGAAGATAACGGTAATACTTTGGTATAAAGTCGATCCATCTAAGTTAAATGAATAACCGGTTGGAATAACAAAACTGGTTATCGCTTTAGGCGCGCCATAAGCTTCCATTTTTTCGATGATTTTTGGCAATGCTGTTTCAGAGCTGGCCGTTGAAAATGCAATGACTAATTCTTCTTTTAAAATTCTCAGTAATTTAAAAATACTAAATTTACAGAGTTTACACACAATACCTAATACTACTATGGTAAAAACAATCATTGCCGAATATACGGTCAAAATTAGTTTGAATAGTGGTAATAAAGATTCGAATCCATATTTAGCCACCGTGACAGTAATAAGAGCAAATACCCCAATTGGTGCATAACGCATGATCATATTTGTCACTTTGAACATGGTATCAGAAACAACTTTTAAGAAGAATACAAATGGTTCGCGTTGTTTATCTGGTAAAGACATTAAACCTAAACCAAAAAACACACAGAAGAAAATTACAGGTAAAACCGCGCCATCCGTCATTGCTTTAAAAATATTGGCAGGAATCATGTCTAAAATCATAACAATAAGGCCATGAGGTTTTCCACTTAGTTCCTCCGCTGCTTTTGCATATTTACTCACATCAGTTGTGGCTAAAGTTGAAGAGTCAATACCTGCACCTGGCGCGAAAACATTGCCCCATAAAAGACCCAATAAAATAGCGATGGTAGTAATTATCTCAAAATAGAGTATTGTTTTAAATCCTAACGTCCCTAATCGTTTTGAGCCGCCGATACCTGCAATACCAAGTGTTAATGTACTTAATATAATAGGTAATACAATCATTTTAATTAAACGAATAAAGATATCACCCGCAGGTTGGAAAATATTAACGATAGAGAATTGATAATAAGAATGTAAAGGGTGAGTTGGAACAGAAAGTTCGAACAGATAAGCCCCCATTGCTACACCTAAGATCAAGGCAATTAAAATTTGCCACGCAAGATTTGTTAAAATTTTTTTTATAAAAAATGACATCAAATACTGTTCCTTTTCCTGATTTTCTAAAATAAAAAAGGATTAGCTATATTAACTAATCCTTTTTAATAATTAAAAATTATTCTTCGGATTCCTCTAATGAATCAGTCCGTTGTTCACCTTGGTTCGAGGGAAATTCAGACTCGTTATCGTCATCCTCTGTTTCAGCAATTCGCTGCAATCCGACAACTTTTTCACTTTCAGCCGTTCGAATAAGCATAACACCTTGCGTATTTCGACCAACAATGCTCACTTCTGATACACGCGTGCGAACTAACGTTCCTGCATCAGTGATCAACATAATTTGATCGGTTTCTTCAACTTGTACAGCTCCAACAACTGCTCCATTTCGCTCACTGACCTTAATAGAAATTACGCCTTTAGTTGCGCGTGATTTAGTTGGATATAATTCTTGTTCAGTACGTTTACCATAACCGTTTTGAGTAGCAGTTAAAATTGCGCCATTACCTCGAGGAACAATGAGTGAGACTACTTTATCATCACCTTCTAATTTAATACCCCGAACACCGGTCGCAGTTCGTCCCATGCAGCGAACTTTATTCGCCGGGAAGCGAACAACTTTACCATTAGCTGAAAATAACATAATGTCTTCTGTATTAGAGATTTGAGAGACTTCGTCATCATTATCTGTCTCATCAACAATTACATCATCATTGAGCTCTTCATCATCAACGGTATCTGATGTTTCATTACTTGTTAGATCCACACCGATAAGTTCATCATCATCACGTAGGTTAATGGCGATAATACCACCACTACGAGGACGACTAAATTCAATTAGTGAGGTTTTCTTAACTGTACCTTGTGCCGTTGCCATAAACACACAATGTTCGTCATCAAATTCCCGAACCGGTAAAATTGCAGTAATACGCTCATCCGCTTCAAGTGGTAATAGATTAATAATTGGACGACCACGAGAACCACGACTTGCTTCAGGTAATTGGTAAACTTTCATCCAATACAATCGGCCACGGCTAGAGAAACAAAGAATTGTATCATGCGTATTGGCGACCAGTAGTTTTTCAACAAAATCTTCTTCTTTAATTTTGGTCGCCGATTTACCTTTGCCACCACGACGTTGTGCTTCATAATCAGAAAGCGGTTGATATTTCACATAGCCTTGGTGAGAAAGGGTAACAACCACGTCTTCTTGCGCGATAAGATCTTCAATATTAATATCAGCACTGCTAGCTGTGATTTCAGTTCGTCTTGCATCTTGGAATTGATCTCGAACCGCTTCGAGCTCTTCACGAATGACTTCCATCAATCTTTCTGGACTTGCTAAAATATGCAATAGTTCACCGATTTGAATAAGTAACGCTTTGTATTCATCAAGAATTTTTTCGTGTTCAAGACCTGTTAAGCGATGTAAGCGTAGATCTAAGATAGCTTGCGCTTGTGCTTCAGATAAATAATAGTGACCATCACGAATACCAAATTCTGGTGCTAATTCTTCTGGTCGCGCAGCATCATTACCCGCTTTTTCAAGCATTGCAGCGACATTACCTAACTGCCAAGCTTGCGCCAATAATTTAGTTTTCGCTTCGCTTGGCGTTGATGCAGCACGAATTAACTCAATAACAGGATCGATATTGGCAAGTGCTATTGCTAAACCTTCTAAAACATGGGCACGTTCACGAGCTTTACGTAGTTCATATATCGTTCGGCGCGTAACCACTTCACGGCGATGAAGCACAAATGCTTCAATCATTTCACGTAAGTTTAATAGTTTTGGTTGCCCTTTATGTAAAGCAACCATATTAATACCGAATGAAACTTGTAGCTGCGTCAAAGAGAAAAGATTATTTAATACCACTTCAGCAACAGCATCGCGTTTAACTTCGATCACAATACGCATCCCATCTTTATCTGATTCATCGCGTAGTGCTGAAATACCTTCTACTTTTTTATCTTTGACTAACTCAGCTATCTTTTCTATTAACTTTTTCTTGTTAACTTGATATGGAATTTCATTAACAATAATCGTTTCACGACCTGAATGGTCATCAACTTCAATGGTTGCTTTTGAGCGGATATAAATGATGCCTCGACCGGTACGGTAAGCATTTTCAATACCCTTACGACCATTAATTAACGCTGCCGTTGGAAAATCAGGCCCATGAATATGCTCCATTAAACCATCAACAGAAATGTTTTCATCTTCAATAAAAGCAAGGCAACCATTAATCACTTCAGATAAATTATGTGGTGGAATATTCGTTGCCATACCAACTGCAATTCCTGATGAACCATTAATTAATAAGTTAGGGATACGTGTTGGTAACACGTCTGGAATCATCTCGGATCCATCATAGTTAGGTGAAAAATCAACGGTTTCTTTATCAAGATCCGTCAATAATGCACCTGCAAATTTTTGCATACGAATTTCGGTATAACGCATTGCAGCAGCAGAGTCACCATCAACTGAACCGAAGTTTCCTTGCCCATCAACTAACATATAGCGTAATGAAAATGGCTGTGCCATACGCACAATCGTCTCATAAACAGCAAAATCACCATGAGGGTGATACTTACCGATGACATCCCCAACAACACGCGCTGATTTTCGATAAGGTTTATTCCAATCATATCCAGCTTCGTTCATGGCAAATAAAACCCGACGATGAACCGGTTTTAAACCGTCACGCACATCGGGTAAAGCACGCCCAACAATGACAGACATTGCATAGTCAAGATAAGAGGATTTTAATTCATCTTCAATATTAACGGGGGTTATCTCTTTGGCTAGTTCGGTCATAACACCATGTTCTCTTATTAATTTAGATCATCAAAATAGCTTATAATTATAGCATAAAAACACTATTAATGCAGAACTAAACTGTTTTTATTTCAACTTATTCACCATGAATAAACAATGTATTTTCAATTAATTGGCACAAGCAGTTTAGAATCATTGCATGCATCTCGTAAGCCATCACTTTTTTATAGGAGGGAACTCTAATTTCAATATCATTTTGGCTAAGTAAACCAATCACTTCACCACCATCAAAAGCGGTAAGTGCAACAATTTTCATATCTTTAATCACCGCCTCTTGTACCGCCCGTATAATTGATCGACTGTTACCTTGGCTAGTTGCTATAATCAAAATATCACCTTGTTGACCCAAGGCTTGAATTTGACGTGCGTAAACTTCTTCATGAGTGGCAATAGCGCTTAATAATACATTATCAGAAACTAAAGCTAAGGCAGGAATACTGGGTCTTTCTATATTAATGCTAGTCATCAATCGTGAGGTAAAACTTTGAACGTTTGCAGCGGAAGAACCATTGCCACAACTCATAATTTTATTGCCATTAAGTAAACCTTGAACAATGATATTGGCTGCTTTTTCGATTGATGAACCTAAAGACTCCGCCATTACAATTTGTGTTTGAATACTTTCAGTAAAATAATTTTTAATTAAATCTTGCACGTTTTTCACCTAATAATTAAAACGCATTAATAATCCATTGTTGATTTTTACCTGTTATGGCAAAAATATCAAACCTAAACTCGGTATCTTCAATATTCAAATTTTCAGATAGCATCCAGAGTTGTGCTGCTTGCTTAATTTTCGTTTGTTTACTTAACGTTACCGTCATCGCAGCATCGCCAAAATTAGCATTTTTTCGATAACGTACTTCAACAAAAACCAGACATTGCTTATCTTGCATAATTAAATCAACTTCACCTAAGGGATATTGACTATTTTTAGCAATTAATAAAAGCCCTTGTTTAAGTAAGTATTGGCAAGCGATATTTTCATAATGCTTGCCAATTTGTTTATTCTTCGCTTGTTGTGGTAGTTTGAGTTGAACCATGAATATATTGTTGCCAAGACAATGCTCTTGTCACTTCACACTGATTACTTGTCGATAATTTTCCTGTCATTCCATCTAAAAAATTAGGTTGATAAGAATCTAATTGATTAAAGCGGTTTGCCAGTCTCCATGCATCAATGCCCATCGCGTATAAACGCAATAATGAATAATCTTTCTGAATATTGCTTGGTATTATTTCTAACATATTATCGGTGCGATTAATGATCATTGGAATATCAGCATATTCCGTTTTATTCATATCGTAGTTAAAATCATTAGATGCATTGGCTACATGGCTTTTTGAACTGGTATAAATCATTATCTGAGATAAGTTAGTTCCCGATTTAGCCGCCCCCATATCTAACATAGGTTTAATTAGGGTTAGTTCATCATAAGAAGAGTAGATATAAATAGCATCAAAACTAGCTGATTGTTCAGGCGGTACCGGCTGAGTAGTTGCATCATTGATTAAAATAGGTGAGCCACTCAGGCTGATTCCACTATTTTGATTCATATTCGCACTTAATGAACTTTTATTGCCAAAATATTGCACATAAGCTTGAGAATTATTAGCAGATAATTGTGACCACTGTTTAGCAAAAGTTTGCGCGACACGTTTGCCTAAATCATTTTGTGGCACAAGCAGTAGGGGGTTCACCTTACTTTGCGCATAAATATGATCGGCAGCATCCTTTGCTTCATCTTCTGGTGATAGTGCAAAAAAGCACATTTTATTCGTCGATATTGTATTATTATCAACTTTATTGAGTGCTAAAACCGGTATGCTTGGTGCTAATTGTTTTATTTTAACAACTTCATCTTTGAGCAAAGGACCAACGATGAGTTCAACATTTTGCTCTTTTGCTTGCTGAATAAGTGTATCCATTGGCGCACTTGTTGTGTCGAGTAAAACGACATTTTGCTGTGGTTCTTGCGGGAAGAACTTTATTGCATCACTGTAACCTTGCTTAATTGTGTCGCCGAATATACGTGATGAACCATTTAATGGTAATAATAAAGCTACTTTTTTCGCATTCGTGTCTGCGGCAGCTAAGGTCTGCTCACCAGTCAATATTGGTAGGATATTTTTAGCTGGATGATCTGGATACTGGGTTAGCCAATCAGCAACAGCTTGTTTTAATGCTTGCTTTTGTTTTTGCGTTTTCTCGGCTATCACTTCTGGTGTATCACCTTCTTGCGTAGTGGGAGCTTTACTGTTGTTTGTGTACGCATAACTTAAATTAATCCAACCTTGTAAAATGCTGTCATCTTCGTTGACAACAATTGAATTAATTTCATTTACGTTTAACTTGCTAAAGAAATTCCAAGTATTATTTAATATCTGTTTTTTTTGATTTTCTGGCGCATATTTTTCTAATTCAGTATAGTCATGAGCTTGTGCATTAATCTCTTTATTTTTTTCATCACTACTGAGTTTAATAGTATAGTAACGGTATAACTGAGCTTGAGTTAAGCCTTGAGTAGAAAATTGATTAAAATCAAATGACTTTCCTGATTTTACTGCAATTTCACCAAGTAATAATGTTCGCTCTTGTTGTTGCTTAGCATCAAGGTGGGATGATATTTGCGATAGTAATCCATCAGCTTTAGCTAGTTGATTTTCTTTCACTAAAGCCTGAATAGCCATTAACTGCCAATTGGTTTTGGCGTAACCAGAACTTTTATCAGCTTGTGATAAATAATAACTAGAATTTTTATTCTGGTCATAATCAGTCATTACTTGTGGCTTATTGGCAGGACATCCAGCCAATAAGGTAAACAATGTAAGTATTAGCATTGCATAAAAGGACCGTTTTAAATTCATACACCTATTCTCTTGTAATTTGTTATCCCCAAATCCGCTGTACGTGCACAGTAATTTCTTCGCGATCATGATATAACTGTTTAGCCTGAATTTGGACGTTAATTTGTTTACCATTTAATTCTTCATGAAGTAGCAGCAAATTTTGTGTTACTTCTTCATATCGCTTTTTCATTGGTAATTTCAGGTTAAAAATGGTTTCTCGACACCAACCATTAATAAGCCATTTGGCAATTAATTGTGTCACTTTAGTTGGTTTTTCAACCATATCACAGACCAACCAATAAATATTATGCTTTTTTGGCACAAATTTAAAGCCATCTTCACGATAATGTTTTACTTGTCCTGTTTCCATCAATTTTTTATCCATTGGACCATTATCAATGGCATAAACCATCATATTTCGTTTAACGAGTTGATAAGTCCAACCGCCTGGACAAGCACCTAAATCGACCGCATTTAAACCACCTTTTAATCGTTCATCCCATTCTTCGTATGGAATAAAAATATGGAAAGCTTCTTCCAATTTTAAGGTTGAACGGCTAGGCGCATCGCTTGGAAATTTTAGCCGAGGTATTCCCATATAAAATGGCGAATTATTTTGACTTAACGAATAGCCAATATAGCAACTCTGACTATTAATAAAGAATAGATGAATGACGGGCCTTGATGGATTTTCCACTTTCAATAAAATACGTTTATGTCTTAAAGCTTGACGAAGAGGAACAGTAAATTTACGACAAAATCCTATCAGTTCTTTTCCTTCATTAGTATCAGCTACTTCTACCCGTAAATCACCGGCTTTCTCTATTAAGCCTGATAATGAATCTATGATGGGAGAAATACGGTCATGGTTAGGTAGATCGGTTAATAAATCACCGGCTGCAAACATTTGCCGCGCAAAAATTAATGTTCGAAAAGATAACGTTTTAATCAAGTGTTGAGCATCACCATCTTGGTAGCATTCAAAAATAACATAACCACTATTTTCTTTTACTTTAGCAAAACCAAATACTGCTTTTTGTGATGCTTCATCAGTGATTTCAGCCGCACACTCTTTTTCAAATCCTTGGCGACAATACAAAATAATTTTATTTAGTTTTTGCATATTGTAATTTTTACTCTTCTTCTCAACACGATTTAATGAGCGGATATTAATCAGATTGTACACTATCTGTATATAAAGGAGCTTCACCTTTAGGGCGCGTTTTAAAACGTCTATGTAACCACATATATTGTTCCGGTGCTTTTAAAATTTCATGCTCAATGGCTTTATTCATAAACGTGGCAGCAAGTACATCATCATCGATTGGATAACCTTCAAGCACAGGCGTTACATCAACAATATAGTGACCTTTTTTTTCACGTTTAGGTGTAAACGGTATAATTGCAGGTTGCCCCAACTTAACGAGAATGCGAGTTCCGATTGTGGTTGCTGCTTTTTCAACAGAAAATAATGGTGCAAATACACTATTTTTAGGACCATAATCATGGTCTGGCGCGTACCAAAGTAATTCACCATTTTTTAATGCCCGAATCATACCTTTGGTATTGTAACGATCTAACATATATTTGTTTGATTTTAGTCGGCCTTTAAGCTGCACATAGTCCATTACCAGATTATCATTAGGTCGATAAACGCCAACACCTGGGTGACTCATACCTAAAATTCGAGCACCTAATTCGAGTGTTAAGAAATGAATTCCAATTAATAAAACACCTTGTCCTGATTGCTGTACCTTTGTAATATAATCATCACCCACTATAGAAGAATGCTTAGCTAAACGTCTATCGGACCAAAACCAAGCCATACCCGTTTCAAAAATAGCTAATCCAGTCGAAATAAAATTATCACGCAGTAGCGCGTCGCGTTCTTGTTGTGATTTGTCGGGAAAACAAAGTTTAAGATTTTGTTTTGCAGTTTCTTTTCGCTTCCCAATTAACTTCATTGAAAGTAAACCTAATGATTTACCTAGTTGATAAATTATTGGATAGGGTAACAATACCAATAAATATAACAAACCAATTCCTAACCACGTTAACCAGTAACGAGGATGTAATAAATGCTTAGTAAAAACGGGACGAATTTCCTGATTTTGACTCATATTAAGATCAATTAATGATTTAAACAAAGTTAACTATTATATACCAATCTTGGCTCAATATGCAGGAAAATAACATTCCGATTGACAAAATCGGCTATTGTTACATGATGCGTTCAATCATAAAAAGAGAGATTAAAAAAAATATTGGGATTAATTTGATTAATCCCAATAATACTATTGTTAACTTATGGATGAGTAAAAAAATAGATTAAACGTATTTTTTATCATAATACTTCAACATACTTTACACTGCGACTGGCGCCTTGATGGCAGGATAAGGATCATAATCAACAATCTCAAAATCCTCAAATTCGTAATCAAAAATTGTTGGCGGTTTACGCTTTATCAATAATTTTGGTAATGATCTTGGCTCTCGACTTAATTGCAGCTTAGTTTGATCCATATGATTTGAGTATAGATGGGTATCCCCTCCCGTCCAAACAAAATCACCAACCTCCAAATTACACTGCTGAGCAATCATATGTATTAAGAGTGAATAACTTGCAATGTTGAACGGTAATCCCAAAAATACATCACATGAGCGTTGATAGAGTTGACAAGAAAGTTTACCTTGCGCAACATAAAATTGAAAAAATGCATGACATGGTGCTAATGCCATTTGATCAAGTTCACCGACATTCCATGCAGAAACTATCATACGTCTTGAATCAGGATCATTTTTAATTTGTTCAATTAATTGAGTAATTTGATCTATTTGACGGCCATCGGCAGCTCCCCAAGCCCGCCATTGTTTACCATATACTGGGCCTAAATCACCATTTTCATCGGCCCATTCATCCCAAATAGTCACTTTATTATCCTGTAAATAACGGATATTAGTATCCCCTTTCAAAAACCAAAGTAGTTCATGAATAATAGAACGTAAATGACATTTTTTTGTCGTGACTAATGGAAAGCCATCTTGCAAATTAAATCGCATCTGATGACCAAAGATCGATAATGTACCCGTTCCAGTTCGATCAGATTTAGGTGTACCTTCTGCTAAAATTTTTTGCATCAGCGCTAAATATTGTTTCATCGTTTAATCGCCTTACGGTTAAATCTATATGCATATAACAGAATCAAAATACCTCCAATAATCATTGGTAGGCATAAAATTTGTCCCATACTTATCATATTTAAGAATAAGCCTATTTGTTCGTCCGGTTGTCTAAAAAATTCTATGACAAACCGGAATAAACCATAGCAAAGTAAAAATAGACCAGATACAGCACCAACAGGTCTATGTTTACGGATAAATAAATTCAAAATAATAAATAATACTATTCCTTCAAACAACATTTCATAAAGCTGCGAAGGATGCCTTGGTAAAATACCATTAAGCTGAGTATAAAGAGAAAACCATTCAGGATGAGACTGTACATACATAAAATCAGCATGAGACGAGGTTGGAAATAGCATACCAATATGTGAGTGCGTTACGCGTCCCCACAATTCACCATTAATAAAATTACCAAAACGTCCAAACATTAACCCAATAGGAACTAAAGGTGCAACAAAATCAGCTACTTGCATAAAGGTTTTGTGTGTTATTTTAGCAAAAATCGCAATGACACAAATCGCACCTATTAAACCACCATGGAATGACATGCCGCCTTCCCAAACTTTAAACAAAATAACCGGATCTTTAATAAACGCATCAAAGTTATAAAACAAAATATAACCAAGACGGCCACCGATAAAGAGTCCTAAAAAACCCCAAAATAATAAATTTTCAACCTGTTGTGTAGTCCATTGACTATTTGGCTTTCTTGCGCGGCGCTTAGCTAAATAAAGCGCGCCCAATACACCAAATAAGTACATTGCACCATACCAATGTAGCGAAATAGGACCAATTGAAAAAGCAATTGGATCAAAATTAGGAAATTGTAAGTATTGATTCATTTTTTTATACGCTGTTTATTTTTTCGTTTATGAGCAAAGAAATTAAATCGTTTCTTTTTAGAAACATTAACTGTTGGCACTTCTATCTCTGACTGTATAGTAAAAACTGGTAAAGAAAATTCTTTCATTGCTTTTCGATAGACATCACGTTTAAAGGCAATAACTTGACGAATAGGATACCAATAACTCACCCATTTCCAATCATCAAATTCTGGAGTCGAAGACGTATTAAGATTAATTACTGATGTATCAGAAATCAATTCTAATAAAAACCATTTCTGCTTCTGCCCTATGCATACAGGTTGATTTTCCCAACGAATCATTCGTTTAGGTAATTTATAACGCAACCAACCATTAGTTACAGACAAAATTTTCACATCTTTGGGTAATAATCCTACCTCTTCGTTTAATTCACGAAACATTGCCTGCTCAGGCGTTTCGTTTAGTTTAATTCCGCCCTGAGGAAACTGCCAAGAATTTTGTCCATAACGACGAGCCCAAAGAACTTGACCATACCTGTTACAAATAACTATTCCTACATTTGGACGGTAGCCATCATTATCGATCACTGACTACCTCAAAAAATTATTTTTCTATATCTAAATTGTTTCATACATACAGAAATAAATAAATAGGAAAATGAATTTATCAAGCAAATATACTTTTAATCAGCTATTTTTTAGATAATTTAGCTCTTATAACAATGCTTATTATAGCAAAGTGAATTTATATGACTAAACTACCAAGAAAGCCGCATAAGTTATAAATACTTCATAATGCACTACTGAGAAAAATATGAAATCGCATCTTCTATTGTTGTGATTTAAATATTACATATGGTTACTGATGTTGTACCAATTTGGAAATAGCTTTACGTTCACGAATAGGGGGAACGCGTTGCCATAGATTAGTCGGTGCTTCCAGCTTAGTCGCTATAGCTGGGGCTGTATAGAACTCTTTTAACTGAACACCTTGAGCGAGTTTATCTATAGCTTGTTGACTAATTATGCCTTCAACTTGTACCCAATAAGTTTTTGGTAATTTAAATTTTGGTGAGCTGATTTTTGACTGCAATTTACCATCATTGGTCAGTAATAATAATCCTTCACTGTCAGTATCCAGTCGACCTGCCGGGTAAAATTTGGGTAATGAAATAAAATCTTTTAATGTTTGATATTTTTCATGGGGAGAAAATTGCGTAATTACATTGTACGGTTTGTTAAAAGCAATTAATGAGCGCATTTTTTTCCTATCCATTTAACAATGTTCAATAACAATACTTTTAATAATATAGTAAATCATTATCAATTTTCTAGCATTGTTAGTCATAATTATTCCGTTGTAAAAAGCAAAAAAGCCCAGCATCTCTGCTGGGCTCTCGCGCTAATTTAAAAGTCTGGCGGCACCCTACTCTCACATGGGTAATACCCACACTACCATCG